>NZ_JBHZAV010000058.1:0-54138 GCF_042754445.1 Embleya sp. NPDC059213 | reverse complement strand
TGTGAAGGGCCACCCTGGCCGCACGCACCGGCAGGCTCAGCGGGGCCGGAGCCGCGTCGATCGCACGCTCCAGCGCCGGCAGGCCGAGAGCGAGATTGCCGGAGACGAAGAACAACTCGGTGCGCACGTAGGCCGCCACCGCCGTCTGCACCTCGTCGTCCGCCCGAGCGGAAGCCCACCGCACCAGCTCGACCAGGCGCCCGGAAAGGTCGAAGTGGCCGTGCTTGTATGCCACAGCGTCCGCCGCCCGATACGCGGACGCGAGCAACCCTGCCGCCTCGCTCCGCCCCGGCTCGGGCAGTACACACACCGCCCGGGCGAGTTCCGTCAGCAGATCGGGCAGGGTTTGCGCGAGCAGGAGGTACTGCGACGCGAGGCGCCGGTCCACGGCCGTGTCCACCGCCTTCCGCAGTTCGGACAGCGTGCGAACCGGGCCGTCGGCCGGTATGTCGTAGGCGTCGATCGCCGCGCGCATCGCCGGGAGTTCCGCCGCGATGCGGCTGTCCGTCATTCCGCCGATCCCCAGCAGGCGGTTGATGTCGATGCCCAGGGCGTCGGCGATCGAGGTCAGGTTGTCGTCCGACGGATTGCGCGCGCCCTGCTCCACCTTGCGGAGCATGCTCAGCGACATGCCTGCCGCGTTGGCGAGTTCGAGCTGCGTCATGCGACTCGCGCCGCGGGCGGAGGCGACCCGGGCGCCCAGGCCCGTGCGCAATGGGGTGGCCATGAGCGCACGGTACCCGGACACACCGCGGCCCGGGACCGGTTCGCCCGGCTATCCCTCGATCAGACGCACGAGATCGGTGAGGCTGTCGACCGTCCACTCTGCGCGGTTCACGTCGGCATTGCCCGCCCACAGGTAGCCCCAGGGTCCGCGACGCACAAGCGCGGTTCTCAGGCCGGCCGCGCGCGCAGGGACGTGGTCGTTCGCGGGATGGTCGCCCACGTACAGGATCTCGTCGGGCTCGCCCGGCGCCCACTCGATCACGCGCTCGAAGAACGCGACATCGGGCTTCGCCACACCCCACTCCGCCGAGACGACGAGGTCGTCCACCGGCAGCGCCAGACCGCGCAGCAACTCCCCGGCCCGCCGGGTCTGGTTGCCGGCCACGCCGACCCACACCCCGGCGGCGCGCAGCGCGGACAGAGCCGGGCGCACATCCGGATACAGATCGGACTCGACGAGCATCTCGCCGACGCCGGCCGCCTCGCTCGCCGCGCGCTCCGCCTCCAGGTCCAATCCCGGCCGGATGAGGCGCAAAGCCTCGGCATTGTCCATGCCGAGCGCGGTCACCGCGCCGACCAGTGCGGACATCGTGTGGGGCGGGACGTCGAGCCACCTCGCCCAGCGGCCCCAGAATCGGACGTCGCTGGTCAGGGTTTCACCGACATCGAAGACGACGCTCTTGATCATGCGGGTCAGGCTAGGAGACGGGCGGGGCAATCGACAGTCCGGCAGCGCAGGGCGCATCCGTGGGCGCATACCCCACCCGTGTGCGCCGGCTACCGATCGCCACCACCGCGGTGTCACCCTGACCGCATGGACGAGCAGACCACCGACCCCCGCGTGCCCCGGCACACCATCGGCTTCGGCGGGCCCTGGCACCCCACCCCCGCCGAGCTCCGCACAGGACTCCCCGAAGATCTCCGCGACGACTTCGAACAGGAATACCTCGCCGCCCTCGCCGAGGCCCGCATCAACGGCAACCTCCTGCCGCTGGCCGAAATGCTCCCCGAGTGGGGCGTGACCATGCGCAACCGGCAGGACCCGCGCTGGCCGGAGATGCAAGAGGCCATCGACCGCATCAACGCCGGGCTGCCCGTCGAGACCGTCCCCGTCATCCCCCCGGAGCGACAGGAGTAGGACATGGCGTCGTACAAGGTCGAGTCGCTGTGCCAGCCCCAAGCGTGGCTGCGGTCCGCGCCCGCGCACGCGGTGACGGCGTACTGGGACATGGTCCACCGATTGCAGTGCGACCCGTACAGCGTGGGCTACGCGGACCGCCGGGCGAAGAACACCCGCGAGTACGCGTTCTGCGTGGAGGGGACCGCCACGTTCGTCATCGAGGAACGGTGCGTCACGGACGGTCGTCGGCATTCGCTGAGCCGCACGGCGTTGTCGGACCCGCCTCGTACAGCGCCGCGATGCACGACGAGCACATCGCCCAGGCCACCGCCTGCCGGGAAGCAGCCGACGTCGCAGTCAAAACACACGCCGGCCCCTTGCTCCCGCACGGCGAACTCCCCGCCGCCGGTACTCCCGAGCGGGCCACCTGGGATCACGTACGAGCCGCCTGGAGCAAGGAGTGGCAGCAGCTGAGCGCGAGGCTGTCGTTGGGCCGCACCGGGCCCGGCAGGCCGCGGAGCAGGGCGAGTCGTGAGCGCCGCGGCGCCGGGCGAACCGGTCGCAGGCAGCAGTGCGGCGAGCAGGTCCCACAGCCGAGGCGTCACGCAGCGTGGGCTGACGGGTCCGTGCCCCATCCGTGCCCCAATCCCCGCCTCCTGGCAGAGCAAGGCGCCGTCCGCTGCTCCCGTAGACGGACGGCGCCTGTCATGTTCGGCCAGGTCGGAGGGTGGTTCCCACGGATCCGGCCGAGGCTGAACGGGGCTACTCGCCCGTGTAGTTCACCTGGAGTTCCTTGATCCCGTTGATCCACGCGTGGCGCAGTCGCCGGGGATCGGCGGCCTTGGTGATGTCCGGCATCGCGTCGGCGATCGCGTTGAACATCAGGTTGATCTCCATCCGGGCCAGCGAGGCGCCCAGGCAGAAGTGCGGGCCGCCGCCGCCGAAGCCCAGGTGCGGGTTCGGGTTGCGGGTGATGTCGAACTTCGTCGGGTTCTCGAACACGTCGGCGTCGTAGTTGGCCGAGCTGTAGAAGATGCCGACTCGCTGCCCCGCCTTGATCTCCTGGCCGCCCAGGACGGTGTCCTGGGTCGCGGTGCGCTGGAAGGACATCACCGGCGACGAATAGCGCACGATCTCGTCCGCCGTGGTCTCCGGGCGCTCCGCCTTGTACAGCTCCCACTGGTCGGGGTTGTCGAAGAAGGCGAGCATGCCGTGCGTGATCGCGTTGCGCGTGGTCTCGTTGCCCGCGACGGCCAACAACAGGACGAAGAAGCCGAATTCGTCCGAGGACAGGCTGCCGTCGGACTCGGCGGTGATCAGCCGGGTGACGATGTCCTGCGCCGGGCACGCCTTGCGTTCCTCGGCCATGCCCATCGAGTACAACATCAGCTCGGCGGCGGCCTGCGCGCCCACCTCGGTGGACTCCGCGTACTCCGGGTCGTCGTAGCCGAGCATCTTGTTGGACCACTCGAAGATCTTCTTGCGGTCCTCCTGCGGTACGCCGATCAGCTCCGCGATCGCCTGCAACGGCAGCTCGCAGGCCACCTCGGTGACGAAGTCGCCCGAGCCCTTGAGCTTGGCGTCGCGCACGATCTGCGCGGCCCGCTCGGTCAGCGCGGCCTGGAGCGCGTTGATCGCCCGGGGGGTGAAGCCGCGCTGGACGATGCTGCGCAGCCGGGTGTGCTCCGGCGGGTCGATGTTGATCATGATGAGCTTCTGCGCATCGATGTTGGACATGTCCATGCCCTCGGCGAACCGGATGATCGCCGTGTTCTTGTTCGTCGAGTAGATCTCCGGCTTGGTGGAGACCTCCTTGACGTCCGCGTGCCGGGTGACCAGCCAGTAGCCGTCGTCGCCGAAGTTGGACACCTCGGGCGTCTGCGGGACCCACACCACCGGCGAGGTCTTGCGCAACTCGGCGAACTCGTCGAGCGGGATGCGCGTGGTGTACAGGTCGGGGTCGGTGGGGTCGAAGCCGTGGTCGAGGACCGGACACGTCATGGTGGAACTCCCGTTGCCGGAGGGTGTGCGAGGTCGCCGCGGGAACCGGCCGGGGACGGGTGCCGGAAAGCGCGGTGGTGCGGTGGCGCGGTGCTGCGTACTGGTACCGGTGGTGGGCCGGTGGTGTGCTGCCGGTCAGGCCCCGGCGACCGGGCCCGGTGCTCTGCGGCGGGGGCCCAGGAGCTTGCGGACCACGCCGCGCAGGATGCGGCCGAGTTCGTCGTCGGGCAGTTCCGCGAAGGCGGCGACGGCGGAGTAGATGCCGCCCATCGCCACGGCCGTGGACACGCGGTACTCGATCGAGTCGTCGACGTCGTCGAGGACTTCGCGCACCCGCGCGGTGATCGAGGCGAGTCGGGGCTGAATGGCGGGGTGGCGTCCGATCGAGACGTCGCGATCGAGGATGACGGCGAGGGTGCGATACCGGATGAGGAAGTCGACGTAGCCCTCGAAAAGCAGGCGCTGGCGAGCGGTGGTGCCGCGTCTGCTCTCGGCGACCTCCAACACTCGGTCCAGATCGTTCAGGGCCGGGCGCAGGAGGGCGTCGAGCAGTTCGTCCTTGGTGCGGAAGTGGTAGTAGAGGGCGGCCTTGGTCACCCCGACCCGATCGGCGATGGCCTGCAACGAGGTGCCGGCGAAGCCCTGTTCACCGAACAGTTCCTCTGCCGCCTGGAGCACCTTGTCATAGGTGTCCTCGGGTGCCGGGATCGCCACGGGTCCCCCTTCCTGTTGGGCATGAACATACGTCGACCTCTGCCAATCGACAAGGCTGATGGGGCGTCAATTTTCATCTCGGCACCGTTGTTCACAAGGAAAGCGGCTTGCCGTTCGGCCAGGGTCGGGGACGGCCGGACTGACGGTGGGGCAGGCCGTCCGGGTCCGTCCGGGCGGGGTGGAGTCGGACCGGCACGGCGACGCGGCCGGAGCGCCGAGGCGTCGGTGTCGGTCGTGTCCCGCCCGCGGTCGGGTGGTCGCGGGTAGGTTGCCGCCATGAGCGACTTCGACGCGCGTATCGAGGCGGAGCGGCGGCGACCGGCGGACCCGGCGGCCGGTGCGGACCCGGACGCCGGCGCGACGCCGGCCGGGCGCCGGCCTGCGGACTGGGCGCGGATCATCGAACGTGTCGAGGTGCTCCTGGTCGCGACGGCGGCGGAGTTGCACGGCCGGGAGGTCGCGATGTTGCCGGTCTTCGGTCGGCCGGCGACGCGGGGGCCGGCCCGGCTCCTGCGCCGCCGGCCGACCGTCGTCGACCGGCGGCGACCGGTCCTGGACCTGTTCTCGCTCGACGGCTCGGGTCGGCCGTTCCTGGAACGTGGCGCCGTACCGGCCGAGGAGATCTGGCTGCGCACCTCGCACCCCGGTCGGGCCCACGCGCTGCGCGCGGCCGTCCTCCGCGCCGGCCTGACCCCGGACACCCTGATCCTGCGCGCGGGGCCGCCGATCGTGTTCGATGCCGACGAGGCCGCACGCACCGACCGCGCCGGCGGCTGTTTCGGTGTCGCGGCCGACGGCACGCTGCTGGTGCATCCGCCGGCGGCCGACGCCGCGCCGATCCCGCTGGTCGACGTCCTCGCCACGGCGGTGGCGAACGCCGCGCCGCGGCCCTGACCGGCGCGGCCGGCGAAGCACCCGAGCCGGCCTCCCCGCGGTCGCGCTCGACACCGACGGCCGCCCGCCGCCCGGCGGCCGGATCAGCGCACGGCCTCCGCGTACATCCCCCCGCCGCTGCCGCGCGCCCGCAGCGCGGCCCACAACCGCTGGGCCCGCTCCGCCGGCATCGCCGCCGCGCCCCGATCCGGCGTCAGTAGATGCCAGGCCCGCAACTCGTCGGTCTGGAGCCGGATTTCGGCAAGCCGGTCCGGGCCCAACACGCCGCCGTCGAACAACCAGCGCATCCCCCCGCGGTGCCCGTCCACCGGTGCCACCCACTGCGCCACGAGCAGGTTCGGCGGCCCCTCCAGCACGATCCCCAGCTCCTCCCGCACCTCGCGGACACAGCCCGCCCAGGGCGACTCCCCCGGTTCGAGGATCCCGCCGGGAAACTCCAACCCCGGCTTGTAGTCCGGCTCGACGAGCAACACCCGCCCCTCGCCGTCGAAGAACAACGCCCCGGCGGCGGCGGTCAACCCACCCGCCGCACCGCTCTCCACCAGGCTGTCCGCATGGGTGTCCATGACCACGAAGTCTGACCCAGCCTCCGCCCCACCGCCCGAACGGGGTCCCGCCCCGGCCGCCGTCGCCTCGATTCAGGGGCGCGTCACCAGGCCCAGGACGACCACGTCGACCAGCTTGGGCAAACGCTCGGGATCGTCGCCGTAGCGCTGCTCGTGGGCCCAGGCGATGCCGTGCGCGAGGGTGAACAGCTCGTCCGTGTCGACGTCCGGGCGCACCTCCCCGGCCGCCTGGGCACGGGTGAGCAGCTCGGCGCCGGCGGCGCGCATCGCGTGACAGGAGGCGTACAGCTCCGAGTTCTCGTCGGCGAGCGTGTTCAACAACGTCGCGCTCATCCCCCGGAACGTGCCCGCGCCCTCGATCAGCAGCCGCAACCACGTGGCCAGCGCGTCGCGCGCCGCCGGGCCGTCGCGCAACGCCCGTGCCCGCGCGGCGAGTTTGTCGAACCGGTCCCGCACCACCGCCTCGACCAGCGCGTCGCGGGTGGGGAAGTGCCGATACAGCGTGCCGATGCCGACCCCGGCCCGGCGGGCGAGGTCCTCCAACGACGCGTCCACGCCGTGCTCGGCGAACAACAGCCGGGCCTCGGCGAGCAGGCGCTCGTAGTTGCGGCGGGCATCGGCGCGCATCGGTCGGGTCATCGGCGTTCCCTCTCGGACGTTGTCAAACGGAGCCTGCCTCCATATGGTGAGACAGGCAAATCGGAGGCAGCCTCCGAATAACCGGGAAAGGACACCCGATGACGCACGACAAGACCGCCCTCGGCCGGCTCGGCCTGTGGACCTTCGCGTTCGACGGGCAGCCCGCCGGCGCGGTACGCGAGGCGGCGGCCGAGATCGAGGAACTCGGCTACGGCGGCCTGTGGGTCGGCGAGGGCATCGGCCGCGAGGCCACCACCCACGCCCAACTCCTGCTGGCCGCGACCCGGACGCTCCCGGTCGCCACCGGCATCGCGATCATGTCCGAACGCACCCCGCGGCTGATGGCCGCCGCCGAGCGCACCCTCAACGAGGCGTACCCGGACCGCTTCGTGCTGGGCCTGGGCGGCCACCGCGCCGCGGGCCAGGCGGACCTGGCCGGCATGCCCAAGGCGAACACCGCCCCCGCCGTCGCCACCGTCGGCGCCTACCTGGACGAGATGGACGCCGCCGTCCTGGTCGCCCCCGCGCCCGACCGCCCCGGCCGCCGGGTGCTCGCCGCGCTCGGCCCGAAAATGCTGGCCCTGGCCGGGGCCCGGACCTGGGGCGCGCACACCTACCTGGTGCCGGTGGAGCACACCGCGGCGGCCCGCGCGGCGATGGGCCCGGACCCGTACCTGTCCGTCGCGCTCACCGCGGTCCCGGACACCGACCGCGCCCGGGCCGTCGAGGTCGCCCGCGGCTTCACGGCCGGCTACCGGGTCGCCCGGCACCAGGCGAACAACCTGCGTCGGCTGGGCTTCACCGAGGCCGAACTCGACGGCGAGGGCACCCGCCTGGTCGAGGCACTGTGCGCCCTCGGCGACACCTCGTCGATCGCCGAGCGCGTCCGGGCCCACCTGGACGCGGGCGCCGACCACGTCTGCCTCCAGGTCCTGACCTCCGACCAGGGCCGAATGCCGCTCGCGCAGTGGCGCGAACTGGCGGCCCTGACGTCCGAATTCGGATAGCCCGCAGTCGCCCCGCCGGCTCGGCCCGCGTAGGCTCCCCGGCATGGTTGAACCCACCTTCGTCCCGGCGGAGTTCGTCGTGCCCGCACCGCCGAGCACCGCGTCCTTCCGGTTGGAGCCGCTGGCCGCCCGGCACAACCGGGCCGATCTGGCCGCGTGGTCCTCCAGCATCGAGCACATCCGGGCCACCCCCGGCTACGCCGATCGCCACTGGCCACCCCTGGACGGGCTGAGCGCGGACGACAATCTGCGCGACCTGGTCCGGCACGCCGACGACTTCGACAAACGCACCGGCTTCACCTACACCGTGCTCGACAACGGTGGCAACGCCGGCGACTACGACGTGATCGGCTGCGTCTACATCTATCCCGACCACGACGACCCCACCGTCACCTCGGTGCGTTCCTGGGTCCGGGCCGATCGGGCCGAACTCGACGAGCCGGTGTACCGCGAGGTCAGTGCGTGGCTGGCCGAGCACTGGCCGTTCGAGCACGTGCGCTACGCGAAACGGTAGCCGGCACCGGCCCGGCCGCGATCACCCCGGCCGGGCCGCCGCCCACCAGGGCCCCTCGTCCCGATCGGCATCGGTGATCGCGTCCGCCAACGAGGCGAAGGCGTACGTGCGTCGCGGGTCCCAGTCGGTACTGCGCAACAGCCGATCACGCATGCCCGCCCAGCCCGGCGCGGTACCCGCCACCACCCACGCGTCCGGAGCCTGCGCGGTCAGCCGCAACGCCGGGCGCAACCACGAGGCCGCCTGCTCGGGCCAGGAGACGACGGCCGGCACCTCGCCCGGCCAGGCCGCCGCGAGCGCGTGCGCCGCGGCGGTCGAGGCGCGGTCTCGCCCGTGCCCGATCGCCAGCGTCCGGCAGCCGGCCAACCGACCCAGCAACTCGGCCAGTTCGGCGTCGGTGTGCGGCGCCGGCAGGCGACCCTTCCAGCGCGCGTAGGGCTCCGGCAGACACACCGCGCAGGGCCGGAACCCGGCCGCGATCGCGGTGGCCTCGTCGGCGAAGAACACCCGACTCGCGACATAGCCGCCGCGCGCGATCGCCCGCAGCGCGCTGCGACAGTGCAACCGCCCGTACAGCCGACCGTTCGTGGTGCCGCCCAGCGTGCCGGGCGTCGCGCTGCGGTAGGGCCGCCCGTCCGGCCCGATCAGCGTGTACCGCACGTCACGCCGCATCGTGGAAGACCAGGCCGAGGGTGCGGCGCAGCCCGGTGTGCACGGTGCTGACGCCGTGCCGCATGGGCGCCGCGGACCAGCCTCGGGCCGAGCGGATCGGCCGGTCCCGGGTGGTGAAGATCAGCCCGTGCCCCTGCGGCAGGCTGATCGCGGTGCCGCGCGACTGGGCCCGGAACCGCTGCTCGGCCATCAGGAACTCGCCGCCGGTGTAGTCGACTCCGGGTTCGTCCAGGCCGATCACCACCTGGAGCGGGAAGACCAGGTCGCCGTACAGGTCCCGGTGCAACGCGTTCCAGTCGCCCGGTCCGTAGCGCAGCAGGATCGGGGTCGGCCGGGTCTGGCCCGCTGCGTGACACATCGTCAGCCACTCGTCCAGGGTGTCCGGCCAGGGCGCGGGCCGACCCAGGCGGGCGGCCCAGGCCCGGGCGATCGGCAACAGGTGCGGGTAGCAGGACGCGCGCAGCGTCGCGATCGGCTCGGGCACGGGCGCGGCGAAGTAGCGGTACCGGCCGGAGCCGAACCGATGCCTGGCCATGTCGATGGTGGCCCGGAAGAGTTCCGGGCGGTCGTACAGTTCGGCGATCTCTCGGCAGGTGTCCGGGTCCAGGATCCGGTGGGTCAACGCGTGGCCGTGTTCGTCCACGTGCGCGGCGAGTTCCGAGGTGGTCGCCGGCTCGGCCGCGAAGAGCGTGTCCACCACGATCACCGCACCCGCGCCGCGAGCGCGCCTTCGTGCACGAGCAGGTACTCCTTGCGGTCCAGGCCGCCGGCGTACCCGCGCAGCGCGCCGTCCGCGCCGATCACCCGGTGGCAGGGCCGGACCAGGAGCAGCGGGTTGGCGCCGATCGCGGTACCGACCGCGCGCACGCCCGCCCGCGAGGTGCCCGCCCGCTCGGCGATCGCACCGTACGTGGTGGTGGTGCCGTAGGGGATCTCGTCGATCGCGGCCCAGACGCGTTCCTGGAAGGCCGAGCCGCGCGGTGCCGTCGGCAGGTCGAAGTCGTGCAACTCGCCCGCGAAGTAGGCGGTGAGTTGGCGGACCGCCTCGGCGAAGGCGGCCGGGTCCGGGCGTGAATCGGCGGGCACGGCGGCCCCGCCCTTTTGCCCCGGGACGGACAGCGAGGCCAGCGCGAGGGTGCCGTCGGGACGTTCGTCGCCGATCAGCAACAACTCGCCGAGGGGGCTGTCGAGGGTGGTGTGGACGGTCATGAGCGCTTCCTTCGTCGAGGCCGCGACGGCTGTCGCGGGCAGTGGTCGGACACCGTGTGCACTGGTCACAGGTGCTTCCGGATTCCACTGTGCGCGCTCGCGGGCCCATCGTCCGGCGGGAATCGGACATCGCGTTGGGCCCGATGCGGGCCGAGCCGGCGAGCCCGCGTTCGGGCAGGATGGTCCGATGATCGAAACCGAGCGTCTCCTGCTCCGCCGCTGGCGTGCCGACGACCTGCCCGCGCTCACCGCGCTGAACGCCGACCCCGAGGTGATGCGCTACGTGGGCGACGGTCTGCCGCGTACCGCCGAGCAGAGCGCCGCCGCCCTGGCCGCGTACGAACTCGCTTGGGAGAACCGCGGCTTCGGCCTGTTCGCGGTCGAACTGCGTACCGCCGAACCGGGCCCGGTCGGCGCGTTCGCGGGCTGGGTGGGCCTGGCCGTGCCGGAGTTCCTGCCCGAGGTGCTGCCCGCGGTGGAGATCGGCTGGCGGCTGGCCCGCCCGTACTGGGGCCACGGCATCGCCACCGAGGCCGCCGTCGAGGTGCTGCGCTTCGCGTTCGAGTACGCCCGACTGCCGCGGCTGGTCTCCATCTGCCACGTGGACAACACCGCGTCCGCCAAGGTGATGGACAAACTGGGCATGACCGAGGAGCGCCGCACCACCGTGCCCGTACAGGGTCGACCGGTCCTGGTCACCGAACTCCCGCGTGGCCGCTACCTGCGCACCCGGCACTGAGTCGCCGGACGACACCGCTCGGGCGCGGCCACCCGGCGATCACCCCGAAACGCAGAACTCGTTGCCCTCCGGGTCCTGCATCGTGGTCCAGTTCAGCCCCGGTACGTCGCGTTCGGCCACCACCTTCGCGCCCAGCGCCACCAATCGCTCGACCGCGGCCGTGCGGTCCGCCGTGGAGAAGTCCACGTGCACCCGGTTCTTGCCGGCCCGCTCCTCCGGCACGCGCTGGAAACCCAGCACCAGGGGCTGGGCCGCGACCATCACGAACTCGCCGAAGTCCTGGGCGATCTCCACGCCCAGGGCGTTCGCCCACCAGGCGGCCAGCGGGCCGGGCTCGGCGCAGTCGATCGTGATCATCTCTTGCTTCAATTCCATACCCGCACGATAGGAGGCCGGTGTGACAATCCCGCTTCCTTTCCGCCGGAGTGTCGCGGCTCACGGACGCTGCCGCGGCCCACACCGACGGCCCCGACGGGTCCCGCGGCACCGCGGTCAGGAGCGGACGATGCCTCGGATCAGGGTACGAGCGGTGCTCGCGGCGAACTCGGCCACCGTCGGCCCGTCCTCGATGCCCATGAAGTGCCGTAGGAAGGCCCGCTGGTAGCACGCGCCGAGCAACATCGCGGCGGCGGCCTCCGGGTCGGCGTCCGGGTCGATCCGGCCCCGGTCGCGTTCGACCGTGAGGTAGGCGGCGAGCAGGCGCAGCGGGACGTGCGGGCCCGCGCCGATGCCGCGCAGCGCCTCGCGGTGGCGTTGCAACAGCGCGGGTTCGGCGAACAGCGACGAGGCGATCGGCATGCTCTGTTCGTAGAACTCGGCGGCCCGGCTCGCGATCGCGGCCAGCCGGCGCTCGACCCGGTCGGCCGCCTCGGATCCCTCGGAGTCGTGGGATCCGTCGGAGCCGTCGGAGCCGTCGAGTTCGTCGGCCCCGTCGAGTGCTTCGGCCCCGTCGGCCCCGTCGGGCTCGTCGGGCTCGTCGGCGAGTCGGGCGAGTTCGGCGAGCAGCGGGCCCAACGGTGGCAGCCGCTCCTGGAGGACCGCGACGAACAGTTCCTCCTTGCCGGTGAAGTGCTTGTACAGCGCGGCCTCCGAGCAACCGGCGGCGCGCGCGATCTCCTTGGTCGTGGTCCGCGCGAGGCCGAGGGTGCGCATCAGGTGCTCGGCGGCGTCCAGGATCCGCTGCCGGGTGGGCACGACGGGTCGCGGCGCCGAATGCGGCTCCCGCTGCCGGCCTTCGGGGCGGGGTGGGTTCGGCATCGCGGCGGTCGTCCGTTCGTCGTGGGTGGGGTGATCCGGGGGCTTCGGGTGCCTCCGATGGGTTCGGGGCGATCCGTCTCGCGGACTTGACGTGGTGGTGAGCAAGTATTCACCATGTGCGGGTGAGTGAGTATTCACCCACCTTCACTCACCCACCTCGGGAGGCAGAAGATGAGACTCACCGTTTTCGGGGCGAGCGGTGCCACCGGCGAGCACGTCCTGCGCCATGCCGCAGCCGCCGGACACAAGATCACCGCCGTGGTCCGGGCGCCGTCCCGCCCCGCCTTCGAACACCCGAACATCGAGCTGCTGCGGGCCGACGTGACCGATCCGGCCGAGCTGCACGAGGCGATCGAGGGCCACGACGCGGTGTTGTCCGGGATCGGACCGCGCGGCCGCAAGAGCACCGGGATCGCCGCGGCGGCGACCGCCGCGATCCTGACCGCGATGGCCGACACCGGCGTGCGCCGGCTGGTGACGATCAGCGCGGCGCCGGTGGGCCCGACGCCGCGCGAGGACTCGGTGTTCGTGCGCGGCGCGCTGATCCCGATGCTGCGCGCGTCGCTCAGGACGGTGTACGCCGACCTGGCGGCGATGGAGGCCGAGTTGGCGCGCAGCGACGCCGACTGGACCGCGATGCGGCCGCCGATGCTCACCAAGGGCCGCGGCACCGGCACCTACCGCACGCAGATCGGCGGCAGCGTCCCGCGCGGCAGCACCATCGCCCGGGCCGACCTCGCGCACGCCATGCTCGCGATCCTGGACGACCCGGCGACCTACCGCCGACCGCTGGGCATCGCGTACTGAATCGCCGAGGCACCCGGCCGAGCCGCCCGATCGCCCGCCGGTGGGATCGCCACGAGTCGGGTACAGGCCATCGATCACCACACACGAGCGGGAGGCACGATGGCTCGACGCGGCACCACCGGCGGACCCACCATCACCGTGCGCCGGGTATACGAGCCGGTCGATCCGGACGACGGTCTGCGTGTCCTGATCGACCGGCTGTGGCCGCGCGGGATCGCCAAGGCGGACGCGCGGTTGGACGAGTGGCCCAAGGAGTTGACCCCCTCCACCGAGCTGCGCCGGGCCTGGCACACAGGCGGCCTGGCCGAGGAGGTGTTCCGCGCCCGCTACCGCGACGAACTCGACAGCGCGCCGGCGCACGCGGCCCGCGCCGCGCTGCTCACCCGGGCGGGCGACGGCCGCCTCACCCTGCTCACCGCCGTCCGCGACCCGGACCACAGCCACGCCCCGGTCCTGGTCGAATACCTGGGCGAGGGCTCGTAGCCCGTGTCCCCGACCACGCCGCAACTGCGCCCCACCCGTGGGGAGTCGCAGGCCCGCCCCGATCCGCCGAGCGCGCCGCGCGACCCTAACCGTGCGCGTGTTCGGCCGCCGGCAACATCGTCCGCGGATCCTGGCCGGCGAACCACATCCCGATCACGATCGCCGCCGTCGCCTCCAGGTAACCCGCCCGGTCCAGCCCGCCGACCGACAGCGGCACCGCGCCCACCGCCGCGACCAACGTGTGCGCCACGGCCAGCGCGGCCGGGTCGTCCCCGCACAACGGCACCGCGACCCCCCGCCGATGCGGCCCCGCCCACAACTCGGCCGCGCCCAGGTGGAACGCCTTGACCACATGCGCCCCCGGCGCCGCGTCCGCGAGCGTGCGGGCCGCCGACGGCCCGCCGTCGGTGGTCAACATCAGCCCGTCCGGCCCGGGCACGATCGGGTTCGAGCAGTCCAACAGCGCCTTCCCGACCAGCAGACCGGCCACCGGCACGACCACCTCGGCGGTCGCCGCGTGCCCGACCGCGGCCAACACCGCGTCGCCGTGCTCGGCCGCCTCGGCGAAACCGCCCGCCCGCGCCCCGATCCGCTTCGCCAACTCCTCCGCGCGCGGCGCCGAACGTGCCCCGATCAGCACGTCGTGCCCGGCCTCGACCCACTTCGCGCCCAACGCGCCCGCCATGTTGCCCGCACCCAGAATTCCGATTCGCACAGCCGCTGCTCCGCTCGTTTGGCCGGGCCGTCTCCGATTCCTCGAAGCTAGGCGGCCCGATCCGCACCATTCGGTGTCCATCGACCGGGCCACAATGGGCCGATGACCACGCACGAGGGCGAGTACGTCGCCGACTGCCGCGCCCGGATGGGCTTCGACCTGCTCACCAATCGCTGGAACAGCGTGGTGGTCTTCGCCCTGGCCGACGGCCCGATGCGGCCCGGCGCCCTGGCCGCGCGGATCGGCGGAATCAGCGCCAAGGTGCTCAACGAGACGTTGCGCAGGCTGGAGTACCACGGCCTGGTGTGCCGCCGGGCCTACGCCGAGGCTCCACCGCGCGTCGACTACGCGCTGACCGACCTGGGCGAGAGCCTCCTGGTCCCGTTCCACGCACTCGGCGCCTGGTCGCTCGAACACGGCCACCGCGTCCTGGCCGCCCAGGACGCGGCGGACACCGCGGCGGACACCGGCTGAGCCGGCGGGCGATCACCGGCCCAATCGGGCCGCCGGCGCCGTGGTGACCAGCGCCGTCGCGGCGATCGCCCAGGCCGTCAGTTCGCCGGCGTGGTGGAAGTCGGCACCCACGGACAGGTAGAGCGTGCCGAAGGCGGCCACCCCGAGCACCTGCCCGAGCTGGATCATCGTCACCATCAGCCCCGACGCGTCCGCCGCCCTGGGCAACGGGACCCGGCCCAGCGCGAGCATCATCACCGGGCTGTACGCGACGCCCAGCCCGAAGCTGCTCACGATCATCGTGGCGAGCAGGATCGCCAACGGTTGCCCGCTGCCGAACGCCCACCCGGTGGCCGCGAACCCGAGCGCGCCGATCGGCATCCCGATCGTCGGCAACCACCGATGCCACGCCGCGGGCAACCGCTGCCAGCGCAGCGACACCGTCGCGAACACGGCCGAGGACGGGATGAAGGTCAGCCCCGCCTCCAACGCGCTGTAGCCCAGACCGCTCTGCACGTACAGCGCGGTGATGAACATCAGCCCGCCGAACGCCGTCATCACCAACAACAGCGTGACCGCCCCCGCCACCACGCCCGGCATCCGCAGCAGTTCGACCGGGATCAGCGGCGCCGACACACGTCGTTCGACGAGCGCGAACAGCACGAACAACACCGCGCAGGCCCCCAGGCCGACCCAGCCCCAGGTCGGCCAGTGCAATTCGTGCCCCATCACCAACGGCACGACCAGCGCGAGCAACGCGGGGGCGAGCAGCGCCAGGCCCGGGACGTCCAGACCGCGCGCCGCGGGGGTCCCACCGGCCGGCAACACCCGGCGGGCGAGCAGGTACAGCACGATCCCGACCGGGATGTTGATCAGGAACACCGGCCGCCAGGACAGCCCGAACAGGTCGGCGCTGACCAGGAGTCCGCCCAATACCTGGCCGGCGACCATGCCGCCCGCGATGGTCGCCGCGTACCGACCCATCGCCCGGGCCCGGTCGGCGCCGGTGTAGGTGGCCTGGATCAGGTTGAGCACCTGGGGCACCATCAGCGCGGCGCCGCCGCCCTGGACCGCGCGGGCCGCGATCAGCGAGGTTTCGTCCCAGGCCAGGCCGCACAGCAGCGATGCGGCGGTGAAGACGATCAGGCCGACACCGAACACCCGCCGGAAGCCGTGCCGGCCGCCGAGCCGCGAGCCGGTGACGATGAGCATCGCGTAGACGATGGTGTAGCCGGAGATGACCAGTTGCAGTCCCGCACCGCTGGTGTCCAGGTCGGTACGGATCGTGGGGCCGGCGACGTTGACGACGGAGGTGTCCAACAACGCCATGAACTGAGCGGTCAGCAATGCGGTCAGCAGCAGCGGATGGGCGCGTCGCGCCGTGTCCGGCGCCGCGGTCGTGGTGGTCATGCCAGGAGCGTGCGGGCCGCGCGATCCTGTTGCCGAGAGTCTGTCGATCCTGGTACCCGGAGCACCTGGCAGCGGATCGGAACAGAGGCGAGGATGGCCGGATGGGTACCAACACCGCGAGCCGACGCACCGAACTGGGCGCGTTCCTGCGCAGCCGGCGCGAACGCCGGACCCCGGAGGACGTCGGCCTGCCGCCGGGCCTGCGCCGGCGTACCCCCGGGTTGCGTCGCGAGGAGGTCGCGATGCTCGCCGGCGTGGGGGTGACCTGGTACACGTGGTTGGAGCAGGGTCGCCCGATCAACGCGAGCGTGCAGGTGCTGGACGCGGTCGCGCGCACGCTGGGGCTCGACCCGGCCGAGCGCACCCACCTGTACCGACTCGCGCAGGTGCCCTGGGAGATCGAGACGCAGTCGGGCACGACGTTGCCGGTGGAGATCCAGCAGATCCTGGACGGCCTGGTCCCGAATCCGGCCGCCGTGTACAACGCCCGGTACGACGTGCTGGCCTGGAACGAGGCGTACCACAAGATGTTTCCCGGCCTGGTCGAGCAGGCGCCGGACGAACGCAACGTGATCTGGGCCACGTTCATGTCGCCCGACCCGTGCAATCCGTTCCTCGACCGGGATTTCGAGGAGCCGCGCATGGTCGCCGAGTTGCAGGCCGCGTTCGCCCGGCACGTGGGCGAGCCGGAGTGGGAGTCGTTCGTGCGACGCCTGGCGAGTTGCAGCCCGAAGTTCGCCCGGCTGTGGGCCCGTCGCGAGGTCGGCTCGGGCAATCGGCACGTCAAGCGGATCGTGCACAACGTGCTGGGCCGGATGGAATTCGCGGGCACCCGACTGCTGTTGAGCGTGCCGGAGACCCGGATGCTGGTGTACACGCCGGCCGACGACGTCACGCGCGGGCGCCTGGCCGAGCTGATGGCGATGACCACCACGCACTGGTGTTGCGCCGCGTGCCGGCGGAAGTCCCGCTGGACCCAACCCACTTCGGCCCTCGGCGTGCCGCCGGATCGACCCGACGAACCCGCCTGCGCGCTCCCGCCCGCCCGGCTGTCCGGGTGACCGCGACCGTCCCGACCGGCGCGACCTCCGATCGCGGCGGCGGCATCGAGGTACCCGTGTTCGCCGACCCGGCCCAGCGGCGGCGCTGGTGGGCCGCCCGGCGTCGGGCGCTGGAGCACGCGCTGCGGTTGGCCGCGGAGGGGCCCTCGGGCAGTGCGCTGGTGTTGCGCGGCAGCATGCCGCTGACCGTGTGGCTGGGGGCGGCGGCGCGGGAGCCGGGCGACCTGGACTGGGTGGTGGCCCGTTCCCCGGTGCGCCCTGTCGGACTGCTCGACCCGCACCCGTACGTCGCGCACCGCGCGGCGGTCCAGGAGTGGCCCGAGGTGTTCGCCGGCGCGGGTGCGGCCGAGTTGTGGTGCGACGAGGAGTTCGACACCGGAGGCATCCGGGCCTGCCCACCGCCCGAGGGGACCGCGTGGGTGCGGGTGGAGAGCTGGGGCGACGACGAGGACGACGGGCCGTCCGACGACGGCGAGGAGGGGGACGACGCGGGCGAGTCGCCGCATCACGAACTCGTCGAGGCCCTGCGCGAGTGCCCCGACGCGGGTGCCGGCGTGGTCCTGGACGGCGGTTGGGCGCACGCGGAAGGGGGCGGGTACCAAGGCGGCGAGGGTGGCGTGCGGCTGATCGTCCCCTGGCGTGCGCACGGGCTGCCCGAAGGCACGATCCGGGTCGACTACGCCTTCGACGAGCCGATGCCGGAGCCGGCCCGGTGGATGGCGATCCCACGCACGGGCGGCGGGCCGCCGGTGGTGGTGCCGGCGGCGAGCCGGGCGTTGTCCCTGGCCTGGAAGCTGCGCTGGTTGCGCCGGGACGCGGCGCGAGGCGGTGTCTTCGCCAAGGACCTGTACGACGCGGTCCTGCTCGCCGAATCCCCGCATCTGCGGCTGCCCCCGGGGCTGCTGGACCGGGTGGTGGGCGGCGCGCCGATCACCGCACCCGAGATCGGCGCCTGGCCGGTGCCCGACTGGGAGCGGTTCCGCGCGGAGCACCCGGCGGCCCGGGACGGCGCGGCGACCTGGTCGGCCGGACTCGCCCGCGCCCTGGCGTCGCTCGCGGACCGGCCCGGCTCGCCGCGGGTGTCGCGGGGGGCTCAGATCTCGTAGGCCACGGTCACCGGCGCGTGGTCGGACCAGCGCTCCGCGTAGGTGTCGGCGCGTTCGACCACGGCGGTGACGGCCGCGTTCGCCAGCTTCGGGGTCGCCACGTGGTAGTCGATCCGCCAGCCCGCGTCGGTGTCGAACGCCTTGCCGCGGTAGGACCACCACGAGTAGGGGCCGGGGCCGTCGGGGTGGATCCGGCGGACCACGTCGTGCCAGTCGGCCGCGCCGAACAACTCGTCGAGCCAGGCCCGCTCCTGGGGCAGGAAGCCGGACTTCTTGACGTTGCCCCTCCAGTTCTTGATGTCGTGCTCGGTATGCGCGATGTTCCAGTCCCCGCACACCAGCGACTCGCGCCCGCCGATCGCCGCCGTCGCGCGCATCACCTTGAGGTGCGCGACCAGGTCGGCCATGAACCGGTTCTTCTCGTCCTGCTTGGGCGTCTCCGCCTCCCCGGTGGGCAGGTAGAGGCTGGCCACGGTCACCTTGGGCAGGTCCACCTCGATCCACCGGCCGGCCGCGTCGAACTCGGCCGAGCCGAATCCGATCCGCACCGCGCTCGGCTCGACCCTGCTGTACACGGCCACGCCGGCCCGACCCTTGGCCGTCGCCGGGGCGTAGTAGGCGTGCCAGCCCTCGGGGTCGCGTACCTCGTCGGTGAGCTGCTCGGGCGTGGCCCGTACCTCTTGCAGGCACACCACGTCGGCCTCGGTCGCGTTCAGCCATGCGGTGAAGCCCTTGCCGGCGGCGGCGCGCAGGCCGTTCACGTTGGCGGTGGAGACGGTGATCATCGGTGCAGATTAGCCCGTTTCGGGGCGGCGCGAAGCCGGGGGGTGAGCCGGCGAGGGTCGGCCGGCCCGCGATCGGCGGCGCCGCCCTCGGACCTCAGCCGAGCAGCGCGGCGTGCAGCGCCGACCAGGCCGCGTCGGGGCACCGTGTGGCCACCCGGTCCGCCTCGACCCACTCGGCCGCGTCGCACTCGGACCCGGCGTCGGGCCGGGTCGGCGCGCCCGGCCCCGGCAGCCGCACCGTGTAGAACGCCTGGAACGCCCGGGTCGGATAGCGGTAGCCGGCCGGCGGCGTGCCCAGCAGGGTGATCCGCTGGCCACCGAACAGGGTGAGCCGCTCGGCGGCCACCCGCAGCCCCGCCTCCTCCGCCAACTCGCGCGCCGCCGCCCGGGCCGGCGTCTCCCCCGGCTCCAGGTGTCCGCCCGGCACCTCCCAGCCGCGTCCGGGCCGGTCCACCCGGGTCAGCAGGGTGCGCCCGAGGCCGTCCAGCGCGAGCACGAAGGCGGTGGTGACGGTGTGGCCCTCGGGCAGGTCGGCACAGCGCAGTACGTCCAGCCGGTGCGCGGTGGGGATCCAGGGCACGGTCAGCGATGCGAGCAGGGTTGACGCCATGCCGCCATCCTGGCAGCGGTTGCCGAAGCAGGCTCGATCGGTCCGTCCCCGCACCGCAGACCGGGTCCTGTGGCACGGTGGGCGAATGACAAGGCTCGCCAAGGGGGCGAACACCCCGCTGTCGACGCCGACGTTGCACGCCACCCTGGGTTGGCGACCGGGTCCCGGCGTGCCGGACGTGGATGTGTCCGCACTGCTGGTGAACGGCGACCGTCGGGCGGGCGGCGACGCGGATCCGGTCTTCCACAACCAGCCGAACCACCCCTCGGGCGCGGTGACCCACCGGGGCGGACCACCCGGGTACGTGGTCGCCATCGACCTCACCGCGCGCCGGCCGATCTCGACGCGGTGATCCTGGCGGCCTCGACCGACGCCGGCACCTTCGGCCGAGTCCCGGGTCTGCGGCTGGAGTTGGTCGACACGAACACGGGAGCACCGTGGCCGTGTTCAACATCGACGACGCCGGGCCCGACCGCCCGACCGCCCGACCGGCGAAGCTCACCCACACTGCGGCCGGGCCGCCGCCGGAGTCGCAAAGCGGTGCGTCAGGGGGCACAGGGGGGTGCCTCGGGGAATGCCTTAGGCCGCCTTACCCCGCCTTAGGTCGCCTTAGGGCTCCTCGGCGCGGCTTAGGTATCGGGTGGTGGTCGGGGGTGGGCATAGATGCGGCATCCGCCTCATGCCCGGCCCCCCACTGGCACGCGAAGCTGTTACCACGAGCCGGGGAGACCGGGTCGAAGTAACAGAAGGTGGACACAGTGATCGAGTACGAGCTTTACAAGAGCCGTCAGCAGGAGCTTCTCGCCGGTGCCGACCGCGACCGTCTGGTCATGGCGGCGCTGCGCACCCGGCGGGCCGCCGCCAAGGCCCGGCGCGCCGAGCGCGCGACCCACGAGGCGGTGGTGCAGAGCGCCGCCGCGATCGAATCGGTACGCATGCGTCGGAACCTGCAGCTGCTCACCCGGTGACCGCGGCGGTGACCCCCGACACGCGGTCCGGACCGACCGGACGATGTCGACGGCCGAACGCAACACCGAAACCCCCCGGCGACCCCGAGTGGACCTCAGTCCCTCGGGGTCGCTGCACGTCCGGGCCCGGTGCCCGACCCCGGTCCACCGCGGCACCGCGCCGCCGCGCGCACCGCCCGGGCGGCTACCTTGGCGGCGTTCGCCGAAGCAATCGATGGAGAGGCTCTGCCGATGAGCGTCGCGTTGTTCACACTCGGGGGCACGATCGCGATGGCCGGGGCGGTCGGCGCCGACGCCGGAACGGTGGTCGCCCGGCTGACCGGCGCGCAGTTGACCGCCGCCGTACCGGGCCTCGCCGAGTCGGGCATCACGCTCGACGTGCAGGACGTACGGGCCGTGTCCAGCGGGAACCTGACCTTCACCCAGGTCCTCGACGTGGTCGCCGCCGCGTCGCGCGCGGTCGCCGCGGGAGCGACCGGTGTCGTGGTGGCCCAGGGCACCGACACACTGGAGGAGACCGCCTACCTCGTCGACCTGGTCTGGCCGCATCCGGAGCCGTTCGTGCTCACCGGAGCGATGCGCAACCCGACGCTGGCCGGGCCCGACGGCCCCGCGAACCTGCTCGCCGCCGCCCGGGTCGCGGCGGCCGAATCGGCCCGTGGGCTGGGCGCGTCGGTGGTGTTCGCGGACGAGATCCACGCGGCGCGCCGGGTGCGCAAGACGCACAGTACGAGTACCGCCACCTTCCGCTCGCCGGACACCGGACCGCTGGGGGTCGTCGTCGAGGGCCGGGTACGGATCCTGGCCACCCCGCCGCCGCACCGGCCGCTGCCGATCCCGGAGCCGGCCGCGCTCGCCTCGGCCCGGGTGGCGCTGTATACGGTCGCCCTCGACGACGACGGCGCGCTGCTCGCCGACTACCCGACCGACCAACGGGGCCTGGTGGTCGCCGGATTCGGCGTCGGCCACGTGCCGGCGGCCCTCGCGCCGGTGCTCGGCGAACTGGCCGCGCGCATCCCGGTCGTGCTGACCTCGCGCACCGGCGCCGGTTCCGTGCTGCGGCACACCTACGGCGGGGCCGGCTCGGAAACCGACCTGCAACGCCGCGGTCTGCTCGACGCCGGCCTGCTCGACCCCTACAAGGCCCGGGTGTTGCTACGCCTGCTGATCGCCTCGGGCGCCGACCGAGGCGCCCTCGTCGCGGCCTTCGCCGAGCACGGGTGAACCCGAGGCCGGCGCCCGGCGCCGCCCGGTCGCCCGATTCCCGCGCCGGCACCGCCGGTCGATCGCTCGTAGCGCGCTCGCGCCGGGCCGGTTCCGGCGGGCCGCGGCGGGCGGCGGCGGGCGCCCCCGCGTCGCCGCAGGATCGAGCCGAGGGCGGTCACCCGTCCGCGCGCGAGAGAAACCGGCGCACGTCCCCCGCGAGCGCGGCCAGTTGCTCGCCCGTCTCCACCACCAGCGTCACCGAGGCGGCCCAACCGCAGCCGCCCAGCCGTCTCGGTCGCAGCTCCCAGGTCAGTTCGACCCGCCCGCCGGAGCGGAAGGCCGCCGTGACGGTGAGATCACGATCGTCGGTGTGCCAGCGGCGTTCGCCGTCCCAGCCGCCGAAGTCCCGGGCGAGATCGGTCAGAAAGCCGTCTATCTCCCTCGTCTCGCCGACCCAGCCGACCACCCGATCGAGCTGCGCGGCCATTTCGGGCGCGTGGATCTCGACGGTGTAGTGCACCAGCCGCGAGGCCGTGTAGCGCACGGCGACCTCGTCGTCGGGGTTGACCGCGTCGCGGAGGCGGATCCGGATGGCCGGATTGTCGTTGCACCGGATGATCACGTCGTTCGGGTCGGTCGATCCGGTCGGCTCGTTCGATTCGTTCGCCGCGTCGAAGTGAGGATGCATCCGCCGAACCGTAGGGCAGAGGGCCCGTCGACGTCATTCCGGTTCCCGGTACCGGCCCCACCGGCCCACCGGTCCGCGAAGGGGCCGCCCCACCACCGACACGACGAACCCCCGGGTGGGCGCGCGACTCCCGCGCCCACCCGGGGGTTTCGGGTCAGCCCCGGACGCGCTCGACGCGCCCCTCGTCCCACACCGGGCCGTCCGTCTCGCGCACCCGACCGTCCTGGCCGAAGACCAGGAAGCGGTCGAAGGAGGACGCGAACCACCGGTCGTGGGTGACCGCCAGCACGGTGCCGTCGAAGGCTTCCAGGGCCTCCTGGAGCGCCTCGGCCGAGACCAGGTCGAGGTTGTCGGTCGGCTCGTCGAGCAACAGCAGGTTGGCGCCGGAGAGTTCGAGCAACAGCACCTGGAATCGGGCCTGTTGGCCGCCGGAGAGGGTGTCGAAGGGCTGCTCGGCGCCGTAGGCCAGTTCGTACCGGTCGAGCACCTTCGCGGCGCCTTCGCGGCCCAGCCCGCTGCGGTGTTCGTCGCCCCGACCGAGGATGTCGACCAGCGTCTTGCCGACGAACTCGGGATGATCGTGCGTCTGCGCGAACCAACCGGGCCGTACCCGTGCCCCGAGCCGGGCCCGACCGGTGTGCGCCACCGGTGCGATCACCGTCTCGCCGACCGGTTCGTGCTCGACCTCGGGATCGGTGCCGCCGGCCGCGAGCAGCCGCAGGAAGTGCGACTTGCCCGAGCCGTTCGAGCCGAGCACCGCGACCCGGTCGCCGTACCAGACCTCGGTGTCGAACGGCCGCATCAGACCGGTAAGTTCCAGCGCCTCGGCGATCACCGCGCGCTTTCCGGTGCGCGAGCCGCGCAGCCGCATCTTGACGTCCTGCTCACGCGGGATGTTCTGCGGCGGCCCGGCCTCCTCGAACTTGCGCAGTCGGGTCCGGGCGGCCTGCAGCCGGGAGGCCAGACCGTCGTTGTACGCCGCCTTGGTCTTGTACATCAGGACCAGCGCCTTGAGCTTGGCGTGCTCCTCGTCCCAGCGCCGGCCCAACTCCTCGAAGCGCTCGAACCGGGCCCGCCGGGCCTCGTGATAGGTGCCGAACGAACCACCGTGGATCCAGACGGTGTTGCCCGCCGCGCCGAGTTCGATGGTGACGATCCGGTCGGCGGCCTGGGCGAGCAGTTCGCGGTCGTGCGAGACCAGCAGCACCGACTTCTGGGACTCGCGCAGGGACTGTTCGAGCCAACGCTTGCCCGGGACGTCGAGATAGTTGTCCGGTTCGTCGAGGATCAACACCTGGTCCGGGCCGCGCAACAGCGCCTCCAGGGCGAGCCGCTTCTGCTCGCCGCCGGAGAGCGTGCGCACCTCGCGCCACTTGGCGCCGTCGTAGGTGGTGCCCAGCGCCGCCTGACAACACTGGTCCCAGGCCGGCTCGATGTCGTAGCCGCCCGCGTCACCGAACTCGGCGAGCGCCGTGGCGTAGCGCATCTGGTGCTTCTCGTCGTCGTTCTCCATCAGCGCCAGCTCGGCGTCGTCGACCGCGCGCATCGCGTCCCGAATCCGCGGCGGGGCGAGCGAGACGAGCAGATCACGCACCGTGGAGGCGTCCCGGATCCGGCCGACGAACTGCGGCATGATGCCGAGTCCACCCGTTCGGGCGACCGCGCCGGTGTCGGGTTTCAGCTCCCCCGTGATGATCCGGAGCAGCGTGGTCTTGCCGGCGCCGTTCGCCCCGATGAGCGCCACGGTGGTGCCGTCACCGACCCGAAAGGAGACCTCGTCCAACAGAACACGCCCGTCGGGAAGGGTGAAGCCGACGGTGTTGACATCGATGTAGCCCATGGCCTGCGCGCGTCCTTCGTCCTGCGGTCGGGGGATCCGAGGTGGTCCTCGACGGGTCGTTCCGAGGATGACAACCCTTCCTACCCGTTCCACGCCGACCGGGCCAACGCATTTCGGGCTCCCCCGCACGGTAGCGCGCCTCGGGCACGTCACGGAACGCACCGGCGCGAGCGGCGCCGGCCTGCGGGCCGCTCGAACCGCCGACCCGACCACCTTTCGCATAGTGCAACTATTGATTCGCGCATCGCAACCTGGAACGGTGACGGCTCATCAGTTTTCGGGTATTCCAAGGAGTCGCGGTGGCACACACGGAACCGCAGCAGATCGCCCGGCAGGTCGCCCTAGGCGAGCGCCGTCCGCTCGAGTTCGGGGTCTTCCTGGCCCCCTTCCATCAAGCGGGGCGCAACCCGACCCTGATGCTGGAACAGGACCTGGCCCTGGTCGAGCACCTGGACCGGCTCGGTTACGCCGAGGCGTGGATCGGCGAGCACCATTCCGGTGGCTGGGAGATCGTCGCTTCGCCCGAGTTGTTCATCGCGAGCGCCGCGGCCCGTACCCGGCACATCCGCTTCGGCACCGGCGTCGTCTCGCTGCCCTACCACCACCCGCTGCACGTCGCGGATCGGCTGGTCCTGCTCGACCACCTCACCCGCGGCCGGGTCATGCTCGGCGTGGGGCCCGGCCAACTCGCTTCCGACGCGCACATGTTGGGCATCGACACCGCACGTCAGCGGGCGATGATGGAGGAATCGCTGGAGGCGATCGTCGCGCTGCTGGCCGGTCGCGAACCGGTGACCCGGGAGAGCGACTGGTTCACGCTGCGCGATGCCCGGTTGCAGTTGCGGCCGTACACCCACCCGTCGCTGGAGCTCGCCGTCGCCGCGACCTTCTCGCCGGCCGGTCCGCGTACCGCCGGGCGGTTCGGCGCGGGCATGCTCTCGATCGCGGCGAGCCAGGAGGGCGGCTTCGACGCGCTGGGCACGCACTGGGGCATCGCGAACGAGGTCGCCGGTCGGCACGGGCAGACCATGGACCGGTCCAAGTGGCGGCTGATGGGCATGATGCACATCGCCGAGACCGAGGAGCAGGCCCGCCGCGAGGTGGCGTACGGCCTGGAGGGCATCCAGAACTACCAGGCCAAGGTGCTGCCGATCCCGCTGGACACGTCCACTCCGCTGGCGGACCGCATCGACCACGGCAACGCGACCGGCTCGTTCATCTGTGGCACGCCGGAGATGGCGATCCGTCAGATCGAGCGGTTGTGGCAGAAGTCCGGCGGTTTCGGCACCTACCTGTTCATGGGCGCCGACTTCGCCGACCCGGAGGCGACGAAGCGTTCCTACGAACTGATCGCGCGCGAGGTGATCCCGTACTTCACCGGTGCCGCGCACGGCCCGCTCGCGTCCCAGGACTGGCAGGTGGGCCTGTCCCAGACCTGGCGCGACCAGACCGCGCACGCTGTCGGCGGGGCCGTGAAGGACTACGAGAACACGAAGGGAAGCACGGCGTGAGCACGCGGATCGAGGGCGGCGCCGGCCCGGGACGCGTCGCGGGCAAGGTCGCCCTGGTGACCGGGGCGGCGGCGGGCATCGGGCGGGCCGTGGCACACCGCCTGGCGGCCGAGGGCGCGTACGTGCTGGCGGGCGACATCGACGCGGCCGGACTCACGACGCTCGCCGACGAGTTGGGCCCGGAGCGGTGCGCCACCCGGTTGTGCGACGTGACCGTCGAGGACGACGTGGCTGCGCTGGTCCAAGCCGCCGTGGACGAGTTCGGCGGCCTGGACATCGCGGTGGCCAACGCGGGCGGCGGCACGGCGGCCGAACTGGCCGACCACGAGTACGCCGCCTGGCGTCGCGTCGTCGACCTGTGCCTCAACGGCGCGTTCCTGACCGTCAAGCACGCGGGCCGGGTGATGCGCGCCCAGGACGGCCGAGCCGGTTCGATCGTCAACCTGGCCTCGCTCAACGCGGTCCAGCCCGGCCGAGGCATGGGCGCGTACTGCGCGGCCAAGGCCGGCGTGGTCGCCCTGACCGAGGTGGCCGCCCTCGAACTGGGGCCGTCGGGCATCCGGGTGAACGCGGTGGCCCCGGGCCTGATTCGCACCCGGGCCACCGCCGGCATGTGGCATGTCCCGGGCGTGGTCGACGAATACGTCGAGAACGCCCCGCTGGGCCGGTTCGCGGAACCCGAGGAGGTGGCGGCCGTGGTCCTGTTCCTGGCCTCCGACGAGGCCTCGTTCGTCTCCGGCAGCGTCTACGGCGTCGACGGCGGCGCCCGCACCCGACGGTATCCGGACCTGATCGGCGCGCTGGAGCGGTTGTCGGACCGGGGGTGACCACGGCGCCGGAGCGATCCGCTGGCGCCGCGATCGTCCGCCCGGCGACCGAACGGTTGTCGGGCGGACGATCATGGGGCGATCCGGTCGGTTGCGAGCAGAGCGCCGGATCGGTGATCAAGCGGCTGATCAGCGACGAAATAGGGCGGGAAGGCTCCCCTTCCGGTTACTGACGCAGCGTCATATTTCTGTTCGGTAATGGCGCTATCGCCTTCGAATGGACGTCTCCGCGATCGGTTGGAAGCCGGGTCCGGCCGGGTTCGACCTCTTCGTTCGGAGGCGGTTTTCCGGCCTCGCAGCGGGGAAACCAGAGGGCACCGAACGGGAGGGGAGGGGACCTGACACCCCCACTGCGCGACGGCGCACCCCCACCCCGCGGGTATCAAGGCGCCGACGGTCGGGCCCACTCCCCCGTGCCCGACCGTCGGCCGCCGCGAACACCGCGCCGCAGCCGGGCGATCCCCGGCCGCCGACCCGATCCCCGCCCGCTCAGCGCACGTCGATGCCGCGCAGATGCCGCGTGTCGTTGTAGCGGATCGCCCGCAGCCGCCCGTCGCGCGCACGCCAGCGGGAGATCGAGGCGTTGCCCACCGGATCGGTCCGGACCAGGCGGTCGACGTCCGTCTCGGTGAGGCCCTCCAGGATGTAACGCAGCATCAGCACGGTCGCGTCGTGCCCGACGATCAGCACGTGCGCGCCCGGCGCCTCGTGCCGCAGGTCGGTGAGCAGTGTGCGCAACCGCAGCGCGACGTCGGCGAGGGATTCGCCGCCGGGTGGGCGGTAATACAGGTCGCCGACCCGACGCCGACGCTCGGCCTCGTCCGGGTGCAGCCGCTCGATCGCGGCGGCCGTCCGCAGCTCCAGGACGCCCATCTCGCGGTCGCGCAGCCGTTCGTCGCGACGAGGTCGCGGCAACAACAGTCCCGCCCGGGCCGCCTCGCGGGCGATGATGCGCATCGTCGAGCGGGCCCGGCGGTACGGCGAGACCAACACCACGTCCGGCGTCTCGGCCCGGAGCGCCAGCCGTCGCCCGACCGCGGCGGCCTGATCCTCGCCTCGGGCGCTGAGCGCGATGTCGGCGTCCCGACCCACCGTCGCCGGATCGAACTCGCCCACTCCGTCGCCCACTTCGGCCACCCCGTCGACCGGGGTGCGGTCGGGGCCGGCTTCGGCGGCGGCAGCGGCGGCGAAGGCCGCGTTGGCCATGCTCTCGCCGTGGCGTACGGCGACGATCTCGGCGGGCCCGAAGGGCGCGGTGTCCGACGTGCCGACCACGGTGCCCCCAAGCCTCGTTCCCTGTCATGGTTCTCACCCCGCCGGCCGCACCGAAACGCCCGCGGGCGGACCGACGGCGATCGCCGGCCCGAGCCGACCACGCCCTCGCCTCCACCCCGGTCTCCGCGCCACACCCGACGCACGCCCCCACGAGGTCCGCCGTCCGACGAGCGAGCACACGCCAACCACCTCGTGGGTTGTTCGGTCGGGACACGGCCGGACTTGGGTGATCTTCCATCCGCGTATCCGGATAATCTGACCGCATGATCGAACCTCGCGTCGCCCTCGCCACCTGCGCCGAGCTGCCGGACCTCGACCCGGACGAGCGCCTGCTCTTCGCCCCGCTGGCCGCGCACGGCATCCACGCCGAGGCCGTGGTGTGGAACGACCCGACGGTGGACTGGGCCGCCTACGACCTGGTGGTGCTGCGCTCGGTATGGGACTACCCGACGCGCCGCAAGGAGTTCATCGAGTGGGCCGCGGGCGTGCCGCGGCTGGCCAACCCGGCGTCGATCGTGGCCTGGAACACCGACAAGACCTACCTGCGCGACCTGACCAGGGCCGGCCTGCCCGTCGTGGAGACGATGTGGCTGGAGCCCGACTCGACCGTGACGCTGCCCACCTCCGGCCTGCATGTGGTCAAGCCCGCGATCAGCGCCGGATCCCGCGACACCGAGCGATACGACCTGGCCGCACCCGAGCAGCGCGCGCTCGCCGCCGGACACGCCACCAGCCTGCTCGCGGGCGGTCGGACCGTGATGGTCCAGCCGTACCTGGAGGCCGTCGACACCGTCGGCGAGACCGCACTCGTCTACTTCGACGGCGTCTTCAGCCACGCCGTCCGCAAGGGCCCGATGCTCGACGGCACCGCCGAAATGGTCGACGGCCTGTTCCGCAGCGAGCGGATCGAGGCACGCGAACCCTCCGCCGCGGAGTTCGCGGTCGCCGCCCGGGTGCTGACCGAGATTCCGGTCGGCCCGCTGCTGTACGCCCGCGTGGACCTGATCCCGGCCGCCGACGGCACGCCCACCCTGCTGGAACTGGAACTGACCGAGCCGTCCCTGTTCCTCGGCCACGCCGACGGCGCCGCCGGCCGCTTCGCGGACGCGATCGTGACCGCGCTGCACCCGTAGCCGAAAGCCCACCCGCCGCCGGGCCCGACCACCCGGCCGGGTCCGGTGCGCCGGGCCGGGAAACGACCCGGCCGGACGGCGGTACGCGAGCTGTGCGGCCGTCCCGACCGGGGCACCATGGATCCATGAAGCGCGACATTTCCCTCGAATGGGCCGGCGACCCGGCGACCGAGGAACGGCCGGCCACGGAGGTGTACGCCTCCGTGGACACCGGGGCCGGCGTCGCATCCGACCCGGACCCCTCCGGCACCCGTCTCGGGACCGTCACCGCGCGCCGCGCCGGCCGATCGCTCGGCCGGCTGAGCATCCACGGCGACGGCGAGGCCGCGGTCACCACACAGGGCGAACGTGCGGATCGGCTCGCACGCCGACTGGTCCGGGAGTCCCGTACCGGGGAGGTCCCCGCGACCGCCGAGGAACGGGACGCGTTCGTGCGGATGTACCGGCGGGCCGCCGAGCAGGCCCGTGCCGTCGGGGCCCGGGTACTGCATTGGAGCGGCACCGAGACCGGCCCGGAGGGCGAGGCGGCCCGGGCGCTCGCGGCTCGCACCACCGGCGAGATCGCCCGGATCTGGACGGTCGACCCGAACGGGTGGTGGCCGCCGGGCGGCCTGCCCGCCGTGCGGGTACGCGCGCTGCCCCCGCCCCGGGTGGGCCTGATCGGCGAGGGCGCCGAACTCACCGTCGCCGTCGAAGGCGACCGGGCGTACCTCGACGCGGGCGAGGCGATCACCGCTCCGGGCGTCGCGGCCGACATCCTCGCGGCCCTGGTCGCGGAACTGGTGGAGTCGATCCGCCGGAACCACCCGAACGTGCGCGAACTCGCCGTGTTCGAATTCGACGGCGACACCGAGGGCACCGTCCGCCAGGCCCTGCCCCTGGCCGGCCTGCGCATCGAACACCGGGTCTGGGACTTCGAACTCGCCCTCGACTGATCGCCGCCGCCGCGTCAGGTCCGGCGGTAGGTCGCGACGGACATGCCGCCGGCGAGCACCGTGCCACCCGTCCGGGTGAACGCGGTGACCTCGAATCCACCGGACACCATCGGGATTCCGGTGCCGATCAGGATCGGGTAGGTCTTGATCACGAGTTCGTCGATCTCGCCCATCAGGGTCCCCGCCAGGCGCCCGCCGCCCGCCAGCCAGATGCCCTTGCCGGTCGGCTCGGCCTTCAGCTCGCGGACCTTGGCGACCGGGTCGTCGGCCACCAGGGTCACCGCCGGGTCGGGGCTCTCGGTGATGCTGCCGGTGACGACATACGTACGCAGGTGGCCGTACGGGTTCGGGAATCCCGCGTGCAGACCCGGTTCGTAGGTGGCCCGGCCCATCACCACCGTGTCGAAGTGCCGGAACTCGGTGTCCGGCCCGACTCCCACGTGCGGGGCGATATGCGCCGGAAGCGTCTCCGGGTATTCGGCGACCAGGTGCGCGACGACGTCCTCGCCCACCGGGAAGAAGTCGAAACCGCCGTCCTCGGCGGCGATGAAGCCGTCGAGGGTGGTGCCGACGAGGTACGTGAGCTTTCGCATCCGGGCTCTTTTCCATGGGTGACGTCCAGCAATGACTACAGTTATAGTACTTCACATGTAGTGGTTGCAATCCCTTTCTCGCGTCGTGCCGCCGGCTCCCTCACCAGGGCCGCGCCCCGGGCTCCGGCAACGGCCGCAAACCCGGCCAGGCGGTGACCATCCGCCCGCGCAACCGCCTTGCCAGCAGGCCCAGTTCCCGCAGCGGCTCGGATGCCGTGTCGGCGACCACGCCGAGCCGGTGCACGAGTCGCTCGCGCGCCGAGACCGAACCCCACGTGAAGTCGGCGACCGGTACGCGGGCCAGTTGATCGGTGCGATCCCGATGCGCCCGTTCGACCAGCGCGCCGCCGCGGATCAGCCAGCCTGCGCACGCGTCGGCGATCCCCGCCCCCGGATCCGCCGCCTGCCCGGTCAGCGCCCGCCGGGTCGACGCGTACACCGCCTCGACCTCGGCCAACAGTGTGGCCGGCACCGCCATCGCACACCAGCAGGTCGGGAAGCCGATCCGGAGATAGGCGAGTTCGACCAGACCGTCGCCGAGGGCGGCCTGTTCGAAGTCGACGAAGCGCACCCCGTCGACGGTCCGCAGGTCGTTGCCCGGACACGGATCGCCGTGCAACAGGGCGTACCGACCGGCCGGATCCAGCCGGGTGAGCAACGCGGCCAACTCGCCGGGCACACCCGGCGGGATCGCCACACCCAGGGTCGTGGCCAGGGCCAGGAACGACTCGGCGTCGGCGCCGGTCGGTGGTCGCCACGCGGGCAACGCGCCGGCATCCGCCGGTCCGGTCAGCGCGTGCAGCCGGGCCAACGCCTCGGCGTAGCCGGGCAGCCAGTCGTCCGTGCGCCCCAGGTCGTCCAGGTATTCCAGGACCATGACGCACCCGTCGGGATCGGCGCCCAAGACCCGGGGGCCGACCGGGCCGCGGGCGGCCAGCCGCAGACCCGCGACCTCGCGGGCGAACCGCTCCGGCGCGCCGTACCGGTGGTCGCCCCCGTCGGTGATCTGCTTGACGATCGCCCGCTCACCGCCCAGCTCCACCCGCCACACCCGCGAACGGGGGCTGCTGTCCAGGAGTTTCGCCTTCTTCGGCGGGCCCAGCGCGGCCCGCAACGTATCGCCCATCGGCACCCGAAACCTCATGGAACGAACACCCTAGCCGGCCCCGCCCGGGCCACCGCGCACCACGCGCCCGCGCATCGACGGCGGCCACACCCGGGTCGGGGCCCGCCGCCCGGGCCGGCAGACTCACCGGGTGGAGATCAACGGCGCCCCCGCCCACCCCGACGACCTCGCCGCACTGGCCCTGTCGAACATCGGGCATTTCACCTCGATGCGCGTCGCGGACGGCCGGGTGCGCGGGCTCGACCTGCACCTGGCCCGCCTGGTCCGGGACTGCCGGGTCGTGTTCGACGCCGAACTCGACCCGGACCGTGTGCTGACCCTCGCCCGCCGGGTCACCGACGACCGGCACGACACCTTCGTCCTGCGGGTGACCGTGTTCGATCCGGCGATCGGCCTGGCCGATCCGACCGCACCGGCCACGCCGCACATCCTGATCACCACCCGGCCGGCCGGACCGTCGGCGCTGCCGCCGCTGCGGGTGTCGCCCTCGGTGTTCCGGCGCGACCTGCCACAGGTCAAGCACGTGGGCCTGTTCGGCCAGTTGCAGCAGCGCCGGCGCGCGATGCTCGCGGGCTACGACGACGCGCTGTTCGTCGAGCCGGACGGCCGGATCGCCGAGGGCGGCACCTGGAACATCGGCTTCGTGGTCGGCGACCGCCTGGTGCGTCCCGACGCGCCGTGCCTGCGCGGCGTCACCGCCGACCTGCTCCAGCCCGACACCCGGCCTCGACCCGCCCGGTCCGGATCGACGAACTCGCGTCGATCCAGGCCGCGTTCGCCACCAACACGGCAATCGGCGTACGCCCGATCGGCGCCATCGGCGAGCACGAGCTGCGCACCGACCACCCGCTCCTGGCCACCCTCGCCGACACCTACCGCGCGCTCCCCGGCGACCCGTTGCGCCCGGGTCAGGGGTAGTCGAAGAACCGGATCCACCACGTCGGCCCGTCCTCGACCGTGTAGTGGTCCGCCAGCCGACTCGCCCCGTCGTACGTCGTCCGCAGCAGATCCTCCGGCACGACCCGATAGCCCAGGTCGTCGAGCGCCGCCTCGACCCGCTCCAGATCGGCCGGCGCCACGTACGCGGGCGCCGCGCCGACCGGGTCCTCGTCCGGCGTATCGACGCTCGTGACGACCAGATCGCCGAAGTTGCTGACCACCAGGGTGACTCGTCCGGTTCCCGCCAACGCCGCCGCCGGCACCACGATCGCCCCGTGTCGGCTCGCCGCCCGCGCCGTGCCCTCGACCGCACACCGACACCCGAAGTCCGCGTCCAACCGCTCGACCAGCCGATCGAAGCGCTCGGCGGTGGCCGCCGCGTCGTAGTCCGCTGGGGCCGCCAGATGCTCCGGGTCGTCCAGGGCGCGCAGCAGCGCCCACGCCTGGTCTTCGTCGAGCAACGTCATGGGTCAACCGATCCGTGCGGTCCGCGGCGCCTGCGCATACCCGAGAGCGGGCACGAGCACACAACGACATGTCCGCTTCCCCACGACCGTCGATCGTCCGGCGGGACACCCGCATCATGCCGGCCACCGGCCCGCCCGCGCCGGTGCGATGATCTTGCCGTCCCGACAATCGCCCGCCGCCGGCGACGGTCGGCATCGCCCCGACTCGGGGCGGGCCGAGTCCGTGAGTCACGCTGTGCGTCGACGCGTCCCTTCCACATCTGGTGGTGAACCCGGCATGACCGCCTTGGACCCGGCGATATCCGAGTCGTCCGACCCCGAGCGGGTCGACCGATCGGCGCTTCAACGGCGGACCGTGCGCACCCTGATCGCCGCGCAGGTGGTCGGCGGCGTGGGGATGGGGTCGGCGCTGACCGTCGGCGGGCTGCTCGCCGAGGACCTGTCCGGATCCAAGAGTTGGTCGGGTCTGGCGACCACCGCGATCACCCTGGGCGCGGCACTGTTCGCGATCCCGATGTCGCGCGCGGCGACCCGGTACGGGCGTCGGGTCGCGCTCACCACCGGCTGGGCACTCGCCACGCTCGCGGCCGGCGGGGTGATCCTGTCGGCCGTGCTGGAGTGGTTCCCGCTGCTGATCGCCGCGCTGCTCGTGTTCGGCGCGGGCACCGCCGCCAACCTCCAGTCCCGCTTCGCCGCGACCGACCTCGCCGACGACGCCGGCCGGGCCAAGGCCCTGTCGATCGTGGTGTGGTCGACCACCATCGGCGCGGTCCTGGGCCCCAACCTGAACGAGCCGGGCGCCGTGGTCGGGCGTGCCCTCGGCCTGCCCGAGTTGGCCGGGCCGTTCCTGTTCTCGATCGTGTCCTTCGCCGGCGCGGGCGCCATCCTGTGGGTCGCGCTGCGCCCGGATCCGCTGCTGATCGCCCGGGCCGACCTCGGCGACCGGCAGCAGCCGCGCGGCGACCTGCGCAGCGCGCTCGCGGTGATCCGCCGGGCGCCGCAGGCCATGCTCGGTCTGGCCACGGTGGCGTTCGGCCACGTGGTGATGGTGTCGGTGATGGCGATGACGCCGGTGCACATGAAGGACCACGGCACCGCGTTGACCCTGGTCGGGCTGACCATCAGCCTGCATATCGCCGGCATGTACGCCCTGTCGCCGGTGGTCGGCTGGGCCGCCGACCGGTTCGGTCGCATCCCGGTGATCCTGAGCGGCCAGTTCGTGCTGCTGCTCGCCGTGTTCGTGGCCGGCACCTCGGGCCACTCCACGTGGCGCACCATGGTCGGCCTGATCCTGCTCGGCTTCGGCTGGTCGTGTTGCCTGGTCGCCGGCTCGGCGCTGCTCGGCGAATCGGTGCCGGCGGACGCGCGAACGGGCGTGCAGGGCGTGTCGGACCTGCTGATGAACCTGGCCGGCGCGGCGGGCGGCGCCGTCTCCGGGTCGGTGCTGGGCCTGGCCGGCTACGGCGGTCTCAACCTGGTGGCCGGCTTCCTGACCGTCCCGGTCCTGTGCGTCGCGGCCGGCTTCGCACTGGGCCGATCCCGGCGCCCGGCGGGCTGACCGCCCGAGCCGCCGGCGCGCCGCCTCGGATGGCCCGCCCCGGTCGTGGCCCGCCGACGAGCCCCATATGTTTGGACAAAATGTGCCAAATGGTCGCGGGTTACCTGCCCCGGCCTTCCCGGAAGGGGCAACCATGGTGCAGCGGGTGGTCGTCGTCGGAGCAGGATTCGCCGGGTTCGAGACGGTGCGCAAACTGGAACGAACCCTCGGCCCGCGCGAGGCCGAGATCGTGCTCGTGAGTCCGATGGACTACATGGTCTACCGGCCGCTGCTGCCCCAGGTCGCGGCGGGCGTGTTGTCCTCGCGGACCACGGCGGTGCCGCTGCACCGGATGCTCAAGCGCACCCACGTCCTGCCCGGCGGCGCGATCGGCGTCGACCTGGCGGCCAAGGTCTGCGTCGTACGCAAGATCTCCGGCGACATCACCAACGAGCACTACGACAAGCTCGTCCTGGCCCCGGGCAGCGTGACCCGCACCTTCGACATCCCCGGGCTGACCACCTACGGCCACGGCATGAAGAACCTGGCCGAGGCGGTCTACCTGCGCGACCACGTGATCGCCCAGTTGGAGATCGCCAACTCCAGCACCGACCCGGCCGAGCGCGCGTCGCGCTGCCAGTTCATCGTGGTCGGCGGCGGCTACGCGGGTGTGGAGACCGCCGCGTGCCTGGAGATGCTCACCACCAATTCGCTGCGGCACTTCCCGCGCCTGGACCCGGCGCAGGTGCGCTGGATGATCGTGGACGTGGCCCCGCGCCTGATGCCCGAACTCGGCGAGAACCTGGGCAAGGCCACCTTGCAGATGCTGGCCAAGCGCGGTGTGGACGTGCGGCTGGGGATCAGCGTCCAGGAGATCACCGAGGACTCGGTGACGCTGACCACCGGCGAGAAGTTGCCGTGCCGGACGCTGGTGTGGACGGCGGGCGTCACCGCGAGCCCGCTGGTGGGCACGATGGGCACCGAGTTGGTGCGCGGTCGGCTCTCCGTCGCCGCCGATCTCGCCGTGCCCGGCAACCCGGACGTGTTCGCTCTGGGCGACGCCGCGGCCGTGCCCGACCTGGCCAAGGGCGACGGCGCGATCTGCCCGCCCACCGCGCAGTACGCGCACCGGCAGGCCAAGATCGCCGCCGCCAACGTGGTCGCCTCGCTGCGCGGACAACCGCTGAGCCCGTTCCGGCACAAGGACCTGGGCCTAGTCGTCGACCTCGGCGGCACCCAGGCGGTGGCCCGGCCGCTGGGCCACGAGATGCGCGGCCTGCCCGCCCAGGCGATCACCCGCGGCTACCACCTGATGACGGTGCCCTCGATCCGGGCCCGCACCCGGGTGTTGTCCAACTGGGTCCAGCACGCCTTCGCGGGCGACGACCTGGTCCGGCTCGGCTTCATGTCCGACCTGGACGGCCGGATGGGCAACCTGGAGAAGACCGACGCCTACCTGTCGGTGGACGAGGTCGCCGCCCGCACCGGATCCCGCGCCGCCCACCCGTGAGCCCGGACTCGGTGCCGGGTGCCGACGCCCGTCCGGGCGGGTACACCGGGGCCATGAACGACGAGCACACGGCGGCCCGGCTGCGGGCGGCGCTGGTGGAGCGGCTGTGGGTGACCGGGAGCGTGCGCACCGAGTCGGTCGCGGACGCGATGTCGTGGGTGCCGCGCGAGGTGTTCACCCCCGGCGCCGGCTCACTGGCCCGTGCCTACGAGGACCGGGTCGTGGTGTTGTCCACCGACGAACGCGGGCTTCCGGACAGTACGGTCAGCCAGCCGGCGATGGTCGCGCTGATGCTCGAACAGCTCGCCGTCCGGCCCGGGATGCGGGTGCTGGAGATCGGCACCGGAAGCGGCTACAACGCGGCCCTGTTGGCCCGGCTGACCGGCCCCGAGGGGGAGGTGGTCAGCGTCGAGGTGTCCGCCGAGTTGGCGGTCGCGGCCGCCCGGCGGCTGGCCCGGCTCGGCACCCGGGTGGACGTGCGGACCGGGGACGGCTGGGTCGGGGTCGCCGACCGGGCGCCGTTCGACCGGATCGAGGCCACCGTGGGGGTGCCGGACCTGCCGCCGGCCTGGGTGGAGCAGCTCGCGCCGGACGGGGTGCTGGTCGCTCCGATGTGGCTGCGGCCGGGCCTGGAGCTGGCCGTCGCGTGGCGGCGCGGCACCGGTGGCATGTTGGTGAGCACGTCGGTGGCGCGCTGCGGATTCCTCCAGTTGCGCGGCCCGCATGCCGGGCCGGGCCGGACCCACGCGCTGACCGGCGACCTCGCGGTGATCGGCGAGGATCTGCCACCGGCCGCGTTGGACGTGTTGCGGGGTCTGCTCGACCACGGTGCGGTGGACGCGGGGCCGGTACTGGGTCCGGTGGACGTGCGGCTGACCGGATTCGCGTTGGCCGAACCGCGCTCGGTGTTGTTCCTGGGGCATCCGGGCGACGGGATGACGTGGGGTCTGTTCGACCCGGAGCGGCCCGCGCTCGCGGTGCTCATGCAGGACCGGATCCTGGTCTACGGCGACCGCGACGCGGCGGTCGACCTGTACTACGGCGTGGCCGGCGCGCCGGTGGTGAACGCCGACCGGCTGCGGCTGGAGGCGATCCCGGTGGCCCCCGGCCTCCCGGACTCGGCCGACGCGCCGAACGCGGGCGGCCGGACCTGGACGGTGGAGCGGGAGCACTACCGGTATCGACTCACCGAGACGTGAGCCGATCCGCGGCGCGGTCGCCGGGCCGCGTGTCGCCGGGCTACACGGGGGTGCGCAGCAGGCAGAACTCGTTGCCCTCGGGGTCGGTCAGCACCTGCCAGCTGTTGTCGCCCTGGCCGATGTCGGCGGGCTTGGCACCGAGTGCGAGCAGCCGGGCCAGTTCGCCCTCCTGGTCCGAGCCGATCGCCGGGCTGACGTCGATGTGCAGCCGGTTCTTGACCGTCTTGCCCTCGGGGACCGGCTGGAACAGGATCGTGGGCAACGATCCGTCGGGCGCGTTCAGTTCGATGTCCTCGCCTTGCACGGTGAGGTCCCAGTCGAGCACTCGGCGCCAGAATTCGGCGAGGGCGGGCACGTCGTTCGCGTCGACGACGAGTTCGGAGAACACGGCGGCCATGGCGGCTCCTGGGTTCGGGATGGGTGAGGCGGACCCGGACGGGTGATCGCTCACTGGGGCGGCAGCGCGCGGACCACCTGTCCGAATCGCGCGGATCCGGTCAGCGTGGCGTGCTCCGGCCCCTGCCAGTTGACCTCCAGCTCCTCCAGGATGCCCTCGTGCCACCAGAACATCCCGGTGGACAACGGCTGCTGATCCCGGGTCAATCCCTGTGCGGTCTTCAGTACGAAGCCGGCCATCCCCACGGTGCGCTGCGAGGTCAGCGGCAGCGCGAGCAGGCAGTTGTCCACCGGCAGCGAGACCAGCGCACCCGCGCGCAGCGGGTCCCCGATCGCCTCGCCGAGCCGGAACAACTGGGCGGAGCCGGGCCAGCCCTGGCCGAGCAGCGAGTGCAGCGTGCTGCCGGTGGAAATCTCCATCGGCGTGCCGCCGTAGCCCTCCATCCGCAGGTTCGTCGCGGCCTGGAGCCAGACGTCCTCGACCGCCATGCCCCACTGCTGCACCATCGGCGTCTCGACCGTGACGGCGGCGCCGTCCGGGCCCTTGACACACGCCACGGCGACGATCTCGCCGCGCTCGCCCAGCGGCCACACCATGCCCTGCATCCCCAGGTGCGGGCCGGGTCGGCTGATGATCAGCCGCAGGTCCTGGCGGATGCGATCCGGTGGCGCGCTCATCAGCACGCCGCGCACGTCCTGCCCCCAGGCGGTGTTCTGCGGGCTGCGGGACTGGCGACGAAACAGCGCCACGGGAGGCTCCTCGTGCGGGTGGCGGGCGGGCCTGACAAGTCATAGTCAACACCCCCCGCCCGGCGCAACATCAGCGGGCACGGCCACCCCTGCGGCGATCCCGGTCGGGGCTCGACCGGGACTTCCTCTCCGCACCGACGAGTCACATCATCGGACGATGGAAATCAAGGGCTGGGCGCTGGTGCCGGAGATGGCCGGGAAGTACCGGACCGGCTACGTGCGCGTGAAATGGCCGTTGGCCAGGCTACGGATCGAGACCGGTCTGATCGGTCTGCGAAGCCGCCCGGCGTGGGTGACGACCGCGTTCAACGGCGAGCCGTTGGCGGTGAGTTCACCGACGGACATCGAAGTGGTCTTCGCGAGCGTCGGGACGCTGCGGCTGCCCCTGGTGGGCCTGCGCACGGCCACCGGGCTCACGTACTGCTTCGGGCCCGGTCGTGGCACCTACTTCCGGGCCTCCCGCCGCGTGGCCGAAATCCTCGACCTGTGCGAACGGGAGGGCTTCACCGTGTCCCGGGAGGCCCGCAGGCTCGACCTGACCGGATGATCCGCCGGGCCCGCGCTCGGGCGCCTCACGCCTGGCGGGTCGGGAGGATGACGATCTGGCGCAGGTTGACGTGGCGCGGTCGGGTCGCCACGTAGGCCACCAGGTCGGCGACGTCGGTTGCGGACAGGCTGCCGATCGTGTCGAACATGGCGCCGAGTTGGCCCGATTCACCCAATTCGGCGTTGTCGATGTGCGAGCCGAGCTCGGTGTCGGTCAGGCCCGGCTCGATGTTGGTGACCCGGACGTCGCGCGGGCCCAGTTCGCTGCGCAGGGACGCGGACAGGTGGCTGAGCGCGGCCTTGGTCGCGCCGTACACCGCGTAGTTCGGGAAGGTCACGTGGGCGCCGATCGAGGAGATGTCGACCAGGTCGGCGGGCCGCCCGTCGGCCGCGGCGGCCACCAGGTCGGCGGTGAACGCGCGGATGATCCGCAGCGCGCCGGTGACGTTGGTGTCGATCATCCGGGTCCACTCGTCGATCCGGCCGTCGTCCACCGGGTTGGGCAGCATCACCCCGGCCGAGTTGACGACCAGGTCGACCCGGCCCAGTTCGGCGCGGATCCGGGCCGCGCCGGCGTCCACCGACTCCTGGTCGGTGACGTCGACCACGACGGCGAGGGCGGTGCCGCCGGCGGCGTCGATCTCGGCGGCCAGGTCCTTCAGCCGATCCTCGCGGCGGGCGAGCAGCGCGACGTGCGCGCCCTGGGCGGCGAGCAGCCGGGCGGTCTCGGCGCCCATGCCGCTGGCGGCTCCGGTGACGACGGCGATCCGACCGGCAAGCGTGGTGTGGCTCATGGGAGGGCTCCAGTGGAAGCGGGGCGGGGCGTGTTCCCCGCCGACTCACCCCACCTTGCCGGTGCCCGCGAGACGCACCCAGACCCCGCGTTTTCCTGGGTCTGCTCGTACCACCTTCGGGGCCGGGGCGACCACGCGCGCCGCCGGACGCGGTGCTGCTCGGCGCGGGATCGAGCGCACGCCCTAAGGTCTTGGGGCATGAGCAACGCGTCGTTCGAGCAGCTTGGTGACTTCCTGCGTGCGTGTCGGGCCCGGGTCGCGCCCGAGGCGGTCGGGCTGCCGGTGTTCGGGCGCAAGCGTCGGGTGGCCGGGTTGCGGCGCGAGGAGGTCGCGCAGCTCGCGGGCGTGAGCGTGGACTACTACGTGCGGCTGGAGCAGGGCCGGGGGCAGCACGTCTCGGATGCCGTGCTGGACGCGATCGGACGCGCCTTGCGGTTGGATCCGACCGAGTCCGAGCACATGTGGGATCTGGCCCGGCCGACCCGGGCGGGTGTGCGGCGGGTCGCGCCGTCGACGGTGCGGCCGGGCGTACAGGTGCTCCTCGATCGCATCGACGCGCCCGCGTTCGTGCTCGGGCCGTGCATGGACGTGGCGGCCTGGAACGCGGCGGCCGACGCGGTGATGGGGTTGAGCGCGATGGCGCCGCACGAGCGCAACATGGCGCGGCACACCTTCCTGTCGCCGGACGCGGGGCGCTTCTATCCGGATTGGGAACGGGTCGCCGCCGATACGGTCGCGTTCCTGCGTCTGGACGCCGCGCGGCACGCCGCGGATGCGCGAATGGCCGCCCTCGTCGAGGAGTTGACGGCCGGCAACCCGCGCTTCCGGCCGTTGTGGGACGCCCACCAGGTGGCCGAGAAGACGCATGGCAGCAAGCGCCTGCGGCCCGCCGACGGCAGCGTGCTGGACACCGCCTACGAGAGCCTGTCCTTCCCCGGCGACCCCGACCTGCTGCTGATCGTCTACACGACCGCGCCGCGCCCGGTACGCCCCGGCATCGAGCCGGCGGCGACGGCCGGCCGGGCCTGAACCCGGCCCGGCGGCACGCCTACGCGGTCAGTTCGCGGTCCAGCGGGACGCGGAAGCGGGGTGTCACGCAGGTGCCCGCCAACCATGCGGCGTGGCGGGCGACTTCGGCCTCGATCGCCTTGGTCGCCTCCGGCGGGAGGTCGGCGACCAGTGCCTGCCAGACCAGCTCTCCGTCCGCCCGGGTGGCCCATCCGCCCACGACCCGGCCGTTCCACCACACGGTCGGGCCGATGTTGCCCATCCGGTCGAACAGGCGCTCGCGCAGCTCGGGCGTGATGTACCAGTCCCGTGCCTTCCAACCCATCGGCGTGGCGTCCAGCGCCGGCAACAACGCCGCCCACGGCTCCGGTGTCGGCCCCGGCTCCTCGTCGCCGGGCAGTACGTAGCCGACGCTTCCGTCGTCCAGTGCGACCTCCACCGCGCGCACCGCCGCGAGCGCGTGTCGGGTGTCGGTCATCGTCCAGCCGGTCCACCACTTGAGGTCGTCCACCGTCCCGGGGCCGAACGCGGCCAGCCAGCCGCGCACCAGTTCGGCCTTGGCCTCGGTCTTCCCGATCTCCGGCAACGACGGTGCGATGGCGTAGCGGAATCGGCTGGACAACCACGACCCCTGCGGCCGGGCCCGGACGATCCTGCCCTCGCAGGAGAGGGTGAACAACAGCCGCGTGGACACGCCCTGGTTCGCCTCGTACGGCTTGCCGATCGCCACCCGGATCTGGGTGCGCAACTTCGGTACCACCTCGCCCAGTTGCATCGCCGTCGCCTCGCCCAGCCCGGTCAGCGCGGCCACGGTGGCCTCCTCGACCTCGTCCAGCCACGCCTGGTCGTAGCCACCCGACGCCAGGAACTGGAGCATCACCCGGCGCTGCGTGATCGCGACCGCGTCGGTGCTGGAGCGCTGGACCACGTGCACGATCTCGCGCGGGACCACGTAGACGGTGCGCCGCATGCCGGGCATCCGGACCAGCGACTTGTCGTCGTAGAGCGCCCGTTCGACCTCGGTCGACGACGCCTCGGCCAGGCGCGCGCACAGGGACAGGTAGACCGTGGCGGGGTCGGTGGCGTGCAGCAGGAGCACGGCCCGGGCCGCGTCCTCCGCGTTCGCGGCTCGCGCGCCGGGCGCCAGGCGATGCCGAATGCCCAAACGCGCTCGTCGTTCGTCGTCGCTGATCCGTGGCAACGCAGTGCTCATGCGCCGACCATAGGGGTCCGGTCCGACATGTGGCCGGGAATCATACGGCGCGGCGATTCCGGATCGTTTTACCGTGGCGGGTCGGTACACGGAAGAATCGAGTACCGAGTAGCGCGCACCGAGTTCCTCCCCCGTACCACCGCACGTCCGTGTGAAGGAGTCACCATGCCGTCTGCGGGATCGTCCCGATTCGATTGGCGTCGAATGACGCTCGCCCGCAGGGCGGCGAGCGCGGGTGGTCCGCGCCCACCGAAGGCCGGGAACGGTCTGGTGATCGGGGCGGTGATCATCGGGGCGATCGTGCTCCTGGCCTGGTGGTTGTTGTCCTCCGGCGGGAGCGACAACGGCAAGAAGTCGGCCGCCGCGACCGCGCTGCCCAACGCGTCCGGATCGGCGAATCCGTCCGCGCGCACGAGTGGCTCCTCGGTGCCCACGCCCACCTCGACGGCCAAGATGGCGGTCATCGCGCGCCAGTCGATCGGCCTGGAGATACGGGAGAAGCCGGGCAAGGGCAAGACCGTCGCCGAGGTGAGCGCGGGCACCAAACTGACCGCGACCTGCCGGGCCAAGGGCACCAACATCTACGGCTGGCGTGGTGGCAAGAGCGATCAGTGGGTGCTCGTGACCACCGGCCAGGGCACCGGCTACGCGCCCGAGGCGTGGTTGGAGACCACCGGCTCGGCGAAGGACCTGCTGCCCGTCTGCTGAGCCGCCGGCGCGGGCCCGGACCCCCGGGTGGATCGGGCGGATCGGGCCGACCGCCGGCCCGGCGCCCGTTCGCGGCCGATCAGCCACGGGCTCAGCGGGGTCCGCGCGACCAGCCAGGCGAAGCCGGCGGCCGCGACGGTGACCACGGCCGCCAGGACGGCGGTGTCGACGGCGGGCGACCAGGGCAACGCGGCGGCGAATCCGTTCAGTTCGAGCAGTCGCAGGATCATCGGGTGCACCAGGTAGACCCCGAAGGCCAGTTGCGCGCCGCGCGCGGCGGCGGGCCGACTCGGGATCGGCGTCCGGGCTCGTTCCCAGCGGCCGGCGACGGCGTACAGCGCGAGCACCGCGACCGGCCCCCACAGCAGGCTCGCCGGCTGGGTGGCGATCGAGGCGGTCGCGGTGTCCCGGCCCGCGGCCACGGTGTGCCGGTACCACGCGTAGGTCAGCGCGAGCGTCGCGAGCGTGCCGACCGCGATGGTCCTGGTGTGCCCCAGGACCCAGGCGTGGAAGGCGTCCAGGTGCACCGCGGCGAGCGCGCCGGCCAGCACGAAGAAGCCGTAGGTGGGCAGCAGCATGCCGCCGTGGACGCGATACCACTCCAGCGGCCCGCTCAGCGGCGTGGGATGGAACAGCACCACCAACGCCGCGAGTTGCCCGAGTCCGGCGATCGCGAGGAGCAACACGTGGCGACCGGCGCAGGCCCGGACGAGCTTGACCAGGAGCGGGAGCAGTACGGCGATCTGGAGCGACACGAGCAGGAAGTACAGGTGGTACCAGGATCCGCCCCAGACGATGCCGCCGCGCAGATCGCCCAGTGCGCCGGGCAGGTCCTGTCGGATCCGCACGTGGTCGCCCAGCACCCAATAGGCGGTGGACCACAGCAGATACGGCACGCCCAGGAGCTTGAACCGCTTGCCGAGAAAGGCCCCGACCCGCAGTGGGCGGCCGTAGGCGCTGTGGAAGAGCACGAACGTGCTGACGAAGAAGAACACCGCGCGCGTCGAGTGCAGGACGAGCTGGGTGAAGGCCGGGCCCTCGCCCGGGAACGGGTAGGTGACGCCGATGACGTGCACCACGATCACGCACACGAAGGCGATGTCGCGCATCAGGTCGACCCGGTGCAGATGCGGCCGGCGACCGGTGCCGCGCGCGTCGGTCGGTGCCGGTGCCGGTGCCGATGCCGGTGCCGGAGCGATCGTCGGGCGGAGGTCCCGGGCCCGCTTGTCGTGGGTGCCGAAGGAGATGGCCATCACCAGGCGCCTGCCCCGAAAGCGGCGATCACCTCGCCGCGGGCCCGCCGATTTCGCCCGGGTGCGACGGGCGGTCGCGCCCTCCGAGCGGGGTGCGAGCCGGATCGAACCGCAGGACGCGGGGTGCCACAACGCGGAAAGTCCATGTAGGCAGCATGGACGTGCTACATGAGCGAATGATTAAAGCGGCCCCGAAGACCCCTTGACGTTGCGTCAGGTTCGGGCAAAATCCGCCGACGCGCACCGGGCCCGGTCCGGCGGACAGACAGGGCCCGGTGCGTGTCGGCGGCCGGATCGAAGGGTGAGGCGGCGGACGTCGGGCGGGGTTCGGGCCGGATGCCGCTCAGCCGCCCGGCTGGGGATCCGGGACGAACACGGCGCGGTCCCGGTGGAAGGTCATGGTGCCGGCGGTCGAGCCGTCCCAGCCCAGTCCGGCGGGTTCGTAGCGCTTGCTGACGGTGGCCCACCACAGGTTGGAGGTCATCACGTGGCCCACCTCGTCGAGGTAGGCCCGCATCCCCGGTTCGCCGCCGTGCGGCCCGGCCATGATGCGATCGCACAGGTCGAGGAACTTGCGTTCGGTGGCGTCGATCAGCCCGCAGATCTTGTTCATCGCGCCTTCGAGGTCCAGCCCCTCGGCCTCGCCGAGGTAGTAGACCAGGTTCACCCGGTCGTCCATGACCAGTTCCTTGCGATACGAGACCAGGTCGTTGATCAGCGTGTATCCGTCTATCGCGGTGTCGTGCAGGGCCACCATCTCGGCGGTGCGAAACGCCTCCTGGGACAGTGCGACCCCCGGGACGCCCTCCTCGGCGAAGCCGAACAACCAGCGCACGCCCAGGCTGTGCCGACGGTCGTCCATGTAGGTGTCGTAGTCGGATATGCCGGCGTCGCGCCAGCTCTCCAACTCGGTGGTGAAGCCGTGCGCGAAGTCCTCCATGTAGGAGACGAAGCGGATCCAGCGGGCGGGCGGCATGCGCTCGCGCAGCCAGGAGAAGTCCTCCCGCAGAGGGGTCGAGCCGTCCCCCCAGCCGAGCAGGTCGGACATGAAGCGGCCGAAGACGTTGCGGGTGGCGAACGAACTGCCGCCCAGCCCGGCCTTGTCGACCAGGCTGTTCTCGATGCCGATCAGGTAGTTCATCACCTTGGCGGTGGTCAGGGCGAGTTCGTAGTCGGCGTGTGGCACGGACAGCGCCACCAGCAGCGTGCCGTCCACGTTCTTGTCGATCCGAGCCGCGTCGCCGGCATACGCGAAGCCCAGATGGCGGTGTGCCCACCAGCGGGATTCGCGCATCAGCCGGTCGGTTTCCGGATGGAACGTCATCGGCAGGAGGTTCGCGAGCTTCGGCAGATGGAAGCTGATCGGGAGGTCGACGACGGTGGGTGTGCTCACGCCGGGCTCCTTTCGCCGGTCTGCGTCGGAGTGTTCCTGCCCCCGCCGCGCGATCCGGCGGTGCCGGGTGCGGGGGCGCGCAGAGTCGTGGGGTGTGCTGCCGACCGGCCCGGGCCGCACGGGCTGCCCGGACGGCGGTGCGATCGCAGGGCCAGTCGATTGCCGAGGTGACCCAGGGCCAGCAGGGTGAAGTGGTCGGCCAGGCACGGGATCACGTACAGGAACGGTCTGGTGCCGAGCATGTCCGGCACCGACTCGATCCCGCCGTCGCCGCGTTGCGCGCCCAGCAGGTGCTCGACGCCGCGCGCCACCGGGCGCGGGTCGCTTTGCCGACACAGCGCGATCAGGGCGTACGCGGTGCTGATCGCGTCGCTGGGGTCGCCGGGTTGTTGGCCCCAGCCGCCGTCCGGGTTCTGCCCCTCGCGGATGGCGCCGAGGGCCCGCTTGACGGTGGCCCGGTAGGCGTCCGGGCCGCACGCGTCGATGGCCAGCAAACCGCGGAAGATCGCGTGGAAGCGGCTGCGGCTCCAGTCCGGCTCGAACGTGCCGTCGGGGCGCTGCGCGGCGGCCAGGAACCGGCGTCCGGCGGTGATCCGTTGCACGTGTCGCGACGAGCGTACGCTCAGCGCGTTGACGGCGGCGGCGGTCATGCACGCCTCCGAGGGCGCGCCGGTGATGTACGTGGGGAATCCGCCGTCCGGGCCCTGGTAGGACCACAGGGCGCGGAGGCCGAGGTCGATGGTGCGCCGGTAGCGCACCGGGTCCGTCGTGTGCAGGAACTCGATCGCCACCGAGGTGTCGTCCACGTCGGCGAGTACCGCCGCGTCGGTGTACGACCAGCCGCCGTCCGGTCGTTGGCCCGCCGCGAGGTGGTCGCCGATCCGCCGGCGGACCTCGTACGGGGCACCGGAGGCGTCCAGCGCGATGCCCGCGGTGACCGCACACCACGTGTCCGTGTCGGTCACGAACGGCACCCCGCCGTCCACGCGTTGGTGGGCCAGCGCCTTGGCCACGCCGTTGACGAGCAGCGCGTCCAGGTGCGGGCGGTCGGCGAGGGCGTGCAGCACCAGCAGGTGCACCAGGAGGTTGCCTTCCCAGACCCCCGAACCCTGCTGGGTGTCCAGGAGCAGGCGCAGTTCGGCCGGGGTGATCTCGTCCGCGTGGCCGGTGAGGTCGGCCAGCGCGACCTTGAGCGCGACGGTCTGCACGTGCGCCCACGGGTGCAGGTTGCCGGTGTCGAACGCTCCCGCGTCGAAGGGCCGTCGGGCGGCCCGGCGCGGTGGGCCCAGCAGGGCCAGGACGGTCTCCAGCATGACCCGCTTGCGCACGTTGAGAAACGCCGGCGCGCGTTGCAAAAAGCGGTCGAGCACATCGCCCGCATCCTGCTCGGAGGGCTCGCCGACATGGCCTGAAGCAATCGTTGCCAGCAATCGATCGAGGGGTTCGGCACTCTCCAGGCGATCGGTGAGGAATCCGGCCACCCGACGATGGTGATCGGCCTCTATGCCGGTGCGCTCCAGAAGGCGCAACAACAGTGCCGATTCGAGCACCCGGCTTCGACACGGACCGCGCACCGCGCCGTCGGGGCGGACCGAATCGGCGACGCGTCGACGCAACCGAGCCGTGGCCACCGGCAGTTCGGGGACGAACAATTCCGCAGGCCACCCCGGCAACCGGGTGTCTCGCACGCGCATCGGTCAGCGCCTCCCCCACACGTCCTGTCGCAAGCTGTGCCGTGCTATCCGGTGTACGGGTATGGCGCCGAGCGGGCAATGGGTACTGCGGTCGGGGGGACTCGGCGCGGAATGCGCGCCCCGGCAAGTGGAGGACCCCCATCGCTCGAACCGGGTGTGTCCTCAACACGAAATCACCCGAAGGCGTGAATGCGGAAGCCTGTACTCGTTTGTTGTCTGAATTGGTGAGTAATCGCCATCAAATGTGCTGGAAATGAACGGCTATTGACGGCACTTCAGACCACCGGGAGCAGCCCTTCGAGTCCGGGAGCGGTCCTGGTGGGCGCGAATTCGACAACGTCGTACGCCGCCACGCCCTCGCGTCGGAACGGATCCTCCGCCAACAGCGCGTCGAGCGCGTCCCGATCCGCGGCGCGCGCCAGGATCACTCCGCCGGTCCGCGGCACCCGACGACCGGAGGCCACCAACGCGCCGGCCGCATAGTGGCGGTCGAGCCACTCCAGGTGTTCGGGCATGAGCGCATCGACGTCCTCGATGGGGGCGGTGTAGGTCAACGTGATCACGAACATGCCCCGATCGTAGGGCGTGCCGGGGGCCGGCCGAGGGGGGGTTGTGCCCATTCGGCACGCATCGGTCCCGGGCGGACGCCCCGATCCCGCCCGGGTGCGCGGCGTGGGCGCCGTTGCCGCCGCCTTGTTCGAGCGGGGTCGGTTGGGCCATTCTCGGCACATGATCACTCCCGAGACCAAGAGCTGGACGTGGGTCGTCGAGTCGGCCTGTCCCGACTGCGGCCTGGACACCCCGGCCGTCCCGCGTACCCGGGTCCCCGCCCTGACCCGTGCCAACGCCGCCGCGTGGCACGAGTTGCTCGTCTCCGGTGGCGAGGAACTGCGCATCCGGCCGAATCCGGACACCTGGTCGCCGACCGAGTACGCGTGCCATGTCCGCGACGTGTTCGTGCTCTTCGACGAGCGCCTGCGGCTGATGTTGACCCGGGACGCCCCGGACTTCGCCAACTGGGACCAGGACACGACGGCGGTCGAGTCCCGCTATGCCGAGCAGGACCCGGCGGCGGTCGCGGTCGACCTGGTGGCGGCCGGTGCCACGCTGGCCGACGCGTTCGCGGCGGTGACCGAGGAGCAGTGGGCCCGTACCGGCAACCGCAGCGACGGCATGGTCTTCACCGTCGAGTCCTTCGCGCGCTACTTCATCCACGACCCGATCCACCACCTGTGGGACGTCACCGGCGTCCCGGCCGGCTGACCTCGCGGCACGTCCGCCCCGACCGGATGGGCGGCCGACGAGCGAGTTCCTACCGTCGGGTGAGTTCCTCGCCCAGCGCCTCGGCCACCGCGTCGCGGACCGCCGACTCGGTCGGTGTCGCCCGGCCGGTTTCGGCGGCGAGTTCGGCCAGGGACGTCATCGTGGTGTCCGGGAGGGCACACGCGGTGAACGTGGTGAAGGCGCTCAGGTCGGGGTCGATGTTGAGCGCGAAGCCGTGGCTGCTGACGCCGCGTCGGATCCGCATCCCGATGGACGCGAGCTTGCGGTGGTCCGGAGTCCAGATGCCCACCAGGCTCGACGCGCCCGCCGGGGTCTCCCGCCGGATCGCCGGGAAGCCGAGTGTGTCCAGCGCGGCGAGCAGGCCGTTCTCCACCCGCCGCACCAGATCGCCGGGCCCGAGCGCCCGCACGTGCACCACCAGGTAGCCGATCAGTTGGCCGGGTCCGTGATAGGTCGCGTGGCCGCCGCGGTCCACCTCGACCAGCGGGATCGGCGACGCCGGATCCGGGAGGTCGGTGACCGGGGTGCGTGCGCTGTACGTGATCACCGGCGGGTGGGTGAGCAGGAACAGCCGGTCGGGAGCCGACCCCTGCTGCCGCTCGGCGACCCAACGGTCCATCTCGACCTGCGCCGTCGGATAGGCCACCACGCCCAGGTCGACCCGCAACGGCGTGGTCGTGTTCCGGATGCCCTGCTCGTGCACGCGCCGACCTCCTAGGCGGTCGTCGTATCGTCGGTGCGGCGCCAACGCATCGCGGTGGCGAAGGACAGGTCGACGAAGTCCGCGCCCGGGAAGACCTCACCGTAGCGGTCCCGGTACTGCCCGCGGGTCAGATAGTGATCCGACATCAGGTGGTCCAGCCAGGCCGCGCCGGTGCGGAAGCGGTACAACCACCAGGCGTCCCGGGCACGCATGCCCCGCAGGTCGCGGGCCAGTTCGCGCGCGGCGCCGGCGATGTACTGCCGGCGTGTCGCACCCGGCACGGTGGCCACGTTGTCGACCAGGACGATCTCGCCACCGGGTCGCACCAGCGATTTCAGGTGTGTCAACGCCGCGCCCAGGTCCGGGAGATGGTGCAGGGTGCCCATGCTCAGCACCAGGTCGAAGCCCTCGCCGTCGTGCACGTCGGTGAGCGAGGCGACCCGGTAGCGGACGCGCTCGTGCGGACGTCGGACCCGCGCGACCTCGATCAGCGGCGCGCTCACGTCCGCCGCCAGCACCTCGACATAGGAGCCGGCCAGGGCCAACGCGTGCCGGCCGGAGCCGCAACCGGCGTCCAGCGCACGGCCGCCGGTCAATTCGAGCCCGGCCAGCCACTCGCCGAGGGGGTCGCACAGTCCCGCATAGCGGTCGTAGTCGCCCGCGAAGGCGTCGAAGAGCCGGGGGTCGGCCTTGAGCGGTTTCATTGACTTGGTCAAGAATGGCTTGCGTGTCCCGAACCACGTACGGGTCCCGAACCAGGTGCGCACCGCGGACCAGGCACGCGCCCCGAACCGGCCGCCCGACGCCGCACGTTTCGCGTCGGCCGGCTCGCGGCCGGCCGCCCGGTCGACGATCGGGCGATTCGCCCCGATCAGTGCCACTGGAACGGCATTTGCACCCATTCGTTCCCCGGTTGCCCGGTCCGACGCCGTGCGACTCGAAGCCCTTCGCCCCTCAATCATGCCGAGGATGACGCCCCCATGTCCTTCGTACTCGTCGACAAACCCCGCCCGCACATCACGCTCATCACCCTCAATCGACCGGACCGCATGAACGCCATGGCTTTCGACGTCATGGTCCCCTTTCGTGAGGCGCTGGAAGCCGTGAGCGCCGACAACGATACGCGTGTCGTCATATTGACCGGCGCGGGGAGGGGCTTCTGCTCCGGTGCGGATCTGGAGAATTCCGGCCGGATCCCCGGCATCAAGGGGTTGACCCGAACCAGCATCGCCCGTCGCTCGATGGAGATCCTGGACGACGTGATCCTGGGGCTGCGCCGGATGCATCAACCGGTGATCGGCGCCATCAACGGCCCCGCGATCGGCGGCGGCTTCTGTCTCGCCACCGCCACCGACATCCGAATCGCCGCCGACACGGCCTACTTTCGGGCAGCCGGCATCAACAACGGACTCACCGCGAGCGAGCTCGGAATCAGCTATTTGCTCCCCCGGGCGATCGGGTCGTCTCGGGCATTCGAGATCATGTTGTCCGGACGGGACGTGGACGCGACCGAGGCCGAGCGGATCGGACTGGTGTCGCGCGTGGTGTCGGGCGAGAAGTTGCTCGACGACGCGTACGAACTCGCCGAGCGGATCATCGGGTTCAGTCGAGTGGGGGTGGAAGTGACCAAACGGTTGCTGTGGTCCGGCATGGAGGCCGGCAGCATGCACTCGCACATGGACCACGAGGGGCACGCCCAGTTGTACGTGCGCCTGACGACGCAGAACTTCGAGGAGGCCATTCGGGCCCGCAAGGACAAGCGGCGGCCGGAGTACAAGGACTGACGGACATTCGGACAGAGCTTGAGGCCGCCTTCGGCCGACCGGCGGCGACCTCCGGCGGAAGTTCAGCCGAAAGGCTGACGGATATTCAGCCGGATGCGGGCGTGACGTCGGCCCGATGTCGGTGTCACATGTCCGTAATTACTTGGTCCGGACTTCACACGTTGAGTGAATGTTGAACATGTGTTGACCGGGAACGGGCAAGCTCAGGCTCATAGTGCGGCGGTCCGGCCGGATCCGGCGGGGCCGCCGCCCACACCGCGGGGGTGTGAGCGAGATGCGAGGAGAGTTTCCGTGCTTCACGGAAGGAACGACGAACTGGCCGCCGTCACGGCACTGCTGCAGCGGACGCGCGCCGGTGACGGCGGAGCGGTCGTGCTGCGCGGGGCCGCGGGGACGGGCAAGACGACGCTCCTGGCCGAGGCGATGTGGGAAGCGAAGGGGATGACCGTCCTGCGGACGGCCGGCCCGCGCGGCGGCGGCGCCCTCCCCTATACCGGGCTCCGCCAACTCCTCGCCGGCCTGCACCCCAGAATCGGCCGCCTCCCGCACACCCGGGCCCAGGCCCTGCGCACCGCACTCGGCCTGGCGCCGGGCGCGGCCGACCGCGGCGTGGTGGCCGCGGCGGCCTGCTCACTGATCCTGATCGCCGCCCGCGAACAGCCCGTCCTGCTCCTCGTCGACGACACCCACTGGCTCGACGCGGCCTCCGCGGCGGTCGTCTCCTACATCGCCGGCCGCGCCGAGGGCCTCCCGATCGCCGTCCTGCGCGCCACCCGCGAAGGCGCGAGCGGGGCGCCGAAGCCGACGGAGGGCGGGAGCGAGGGCACGGCGGACGCGGCATCGTCGGTCGACGACGCGGCCGGCGCGGACACCGTCGCCGCCGACCTCGACGAGCCGGCGACGAACGTCGCGACGCCGAGCGAGGCGACTCCCGACCGGGACGACCTCGACCCGAACCACGCGCGATGCACCGCGACCACGGACCAGCCCTCGGCACTCGAACACACGTCCGACACGGGAACGTTCGCAGCCGGCACCACACCCGACGGCGCCGAGCGGGAGGGCGACCCGGAGTCGGTCGCCGCCCCGGGTGAGTCGGGCACATCGAACGGGTCGCCTGCCGAGCGGCCGATGTCGCCCGGGCGGGCCGCCGGAACCGACGTGTTCTGGGGTGCCGAAAGCCGGGAAAGCGGCAGCGGCGCGAGCGCCGGCCCCGTCCCGGGCGCGGACCGGCCCGTCGAAGCCGGGCGGGTTCCGCCGTCCTCGGAGACCGGCCAAAGCAACGGGCGCGACCACGAGCAAAGCGGCAACGGGACCAACGACGCGAGCGACGACCGGAGCAACGACCGGAACGACAACCGCAACGGCAACCCGCACAACAGCCGGCACGACGACCAAGGCAGCGGCCGGGACGGTGGGCGCGGTACCGCCGCCGAGGCCGGGGCGCGTCGGGCGGGGTCCGGTGCGGCGGTCGCCGGTGGGGACGTGTCGTTCGCGGCGCTGCCGGAGGACGCTCGCCGCCTGCTCGCCTTGGCCGCGCTCGAACCGGCCGCCGACCTGGACCAGTTGGCCGTCGCCGGTCGCCGCATCGGGATCGGACGGAGTGCTCGGCTCGCGGTGCTGCGGGCCGGTCTGGTCGACGCCGCCGAACATCGGGTGCGCTTTCGAAACGCGGCGGCGCGCGAAGAGGTACGCCGCTCGCTCACCCCGGCGGAGCGCCGCTCGCTGCACGGGGCACTGGTCTACGCCGCGAGCGGGGCCCTGGCCTACCGGCGACCGTGGCACCTGGCCGCGCTCGCCACCGGCCCGGACGCCGACCTCGCCGCCGCCCTGGAGGCCGGCGCCGGCCGTACCCGCCGCGAACTCGGCGCGGGTGCCGCCGCCGCGACCTGGGAGCAGGCCGCCCGGCTGACCTCGGACCGCCCGGTCGCCCGCCGCCGGTACGTGGCCGCCGCGTACGCCGCGTGGGAGGCCGGCTTCCCGGCCCGCGCGCGCACCCTGCTGGACACCGCCGACGCGACCGACCTGGACGGCGTCGCCGACGAGGGCTCCTCGGCGCACTCGTCCGGCACCGCGATCCGGCTCCGCGCCGCGCTGCGGCATGCCGAGGGGCATCGCTCGGAAGCGGGAGCGCTGCTCCTGGAGGCGGCGCACGGTCGCGCCGCGCTCCTGCTCGCCGCGACCGGCGCCGCCTGGGAGGCGGGTGACCGGGCCCGGACGACCCAGGCCCGCGCCGCCCTGTCCGCCCTCCCGCTGGCCGCCGACGACCCGCTGCGCACCGTCGTGGCCGCCCTCGGCGCCGACGGCGTCTCCCCCGCGATGGTGGCGCCGGCTACCCGGGCCCGGCTGTACGGCCTGGGCATCGCACTGTGGGAGGTCACCCCGCTGGCGGTGCACGCGGCGGCCACCGACCAGGCCGCGTACGAGGTCCTCCTCGACGAGGCCGCGGTCCTGCGCACGCACGGCGCGCGCGGCGCCCTGGCCGCGGCACTGATGCCGCTCGCGGTCGCCGGCGCGCTGTCCGGGCGGGCCGTGGAGGCCGAAACGCACGCCGCCGAGGGCCTGCGCCTGGCCCGCTCCACCGGCCAGGGCACGCTGGCCGCCTGGTTCCTGGCCGCACTCTCGATGGCCGCGACCACCCAGGGCCGCATCGCCGAGGCCCGCGACGGCGCCTGGCAGGCCCTGCGGCTGACCGGCACCACGGGGCTCACCCCGGTCGGCGCCTACGCCCTCTACGCCCTCGCCGTCGTCGAACGCGCCGAGGGCCGCACCGAAGCCGCCTGCGAACTCCTCGCCAAGGCCCTGGCCGCACCCGCCGGCGCCCTGATGGAAGTCCGCATCCGCGCCGAACTCGCCACCGCCGGCCCCAACCGCACCGGCCTCGCCGCCCTCCCCCCACGCCCCACCCACCCCAACACCCCACCCCTCGCCCTCACCGCCCGAATCCCCCGCACCCCCCAACTGGCCACGGGCAGCGCGTAGGGAACACCTCCGGGGCGGCGGTGGTGGTGGCTTGGCAAGCGGGGTGGGCCAATGGGGGCGCGGGTCGCGGGCGCAGCGGGCGGGGTGGCCGGGGCCCGAGCGCAGCGGGCGGGGTAGGCGGGTCGTGAGCGCAGCAGGCGCAATGACCAGGTCGCAAGCGCAGCGCGTGGGCGGGGCTGAATCGCGAGCGCAGCGAGCCGAGACGCCCAAGACGCGAGCCGGACCCGACACCGGGGCCGGGGTCGTGAGCGCAGCGCGTGGGTGGGGCTGAGTCGCGAGCGCAGCGAGCCGAAAAGCCCAAGACGCCAGCCAGACCCCACACCGGAACCAGCGTCGCAAGCGCAGCGAGCGAAATGACCAGGCGGCGAGCGCAGCGCGTGGGCGGGAC
>NZ_JBHZAV010000057.1:0-54302 GCF_042754445.1 Embleya sp. NPDC059213 | reverse complement strand
GGCCCACCCCCGCGGAGCCGGGCGGGCCGGTTCACCTCACCCGCGCGCCCGGGAGCCCGTGACGAGGGTGTGGAGGACGGCTTGGCTGGTGGGGAGTCGGTTCGCGGCTTGGCGCCAGGCGAGGCATCGGGGGCCGTCGAGAACGTCGGAGGTGATCTCCTCGCCGCGTACCGCCGGCAGGCAGTGCAGGACGGTGGCCTCGGCGTCGGCGTGGGCAAGGAGTTCGCGGTCGACCCGGTAGGACGCGAACACCCGGGCGCGTAGCGCGCTTTCGTTCTTCCTGTCCATCGGGACCCACACCTCGGCGTAGACCGCGCGGGCGCCGCGGACCGCCTCCGCGGGCTCGATGACCACGTTGACGGAGCCGCCGGTCGTCCGCATCGTCGCGCGGGCCCGGGCCAGGACGTCCGGGTCGGGGTCGTACCCGGGCGGGTGGGCGATGTTCAGGTGCATTCCGGTGGCGGCGCACGCCTCCGTGAACGAGTTGCAGGTGTTGCCTCGGGCGTCGCCGACGAATGCCGCGGTCAGTCCGCGGAGGCTGCCGAAGTGCTCGGTGAGGGCCAGGAGATCGGCGAGCGACTGGCACGGGTGGTGCGTGTTCGACAGGGCGTTGACGACCGGGATCGAGGCGTGGTCGGCGAGTTCCTCGACCACGTCGTGCCCGTGGGTGCGCACGGTGACGGCGTCGAGGTAGGAGGAGAGCACCCGGGCGGTGTCCGCGACGGACTCACCGTGTCCGAGTTGCATCTCTTCTCGGCTCAGCAGCACGGCGGTCATGCCCAGCCGGTGGGCGGCGACGGCGAGCGAGACACGGGTACGGGTCGAGGGCTTCTCGAAGACGCAGCCCACGGCGCCGCCGCGCAGGGTGTCCTGCCAGCCGAGGGGGTCCTGTTTCATTCTCCGTGCCAGTTCCAGGATGTCGACCAGCGCGGTCGGCTCCAGGTCCGCGACCCGCAGCAGGTCCTTCGGCGTGGCGTCGCGGCCGGCGGGCTCGGACGGGCTCGTCGACGTGTGCACGTTCGTCATCGCACGCCTTCGGGTCGGGAAAGGGGTCGTCGCTCCGACCAGCATGCGATGCGGCCGTCGTCGGGGCATGCCGGCGGACGCGGTCGGGTGAACATGGGCCGGATCGGTGGTCTTCGTGTCGACCACGACGCCAGGGGGCACCGTCTCGCCGAACACGGGTCCGCGGCGCATGGCGCAGCGCGGGCGTCCGGGCGAAGGGACGGCACACGAGATGGCGGCAACCACGGACGGTCCCACGATGGGTGTCGAGGAGGAGTACTTCCTCGTCGACCCCGCCGACGGCACCGTCGCGACCGGCGGCTCGCGCGTCCTGGCCCGGGCCCGGGGCACGCTCGGCGACCTGGTCTCGGGCGAATTGACCGAGTACCAGATCGAGGCCAAGACCCCACCGTGCGCCGGTCTGGGCGAACTGGCGTTCCATCTGGCCCGGATGCGCGCCGCCGTGGTGCACGCGGCGGGCGCCGAGGGCTTGGCGGTGGCCGCGTCGGGCACCCCGATCCTGGGGGCGCGCGAGCCGGTACCCATTCGCCCCGATCCGCGCTACCGCGACGGTCTGGAGGAGTTTCGCGCGCTGAACGACACCTACGCGCTGTGCGCCCTGCACGTCCACGTCCACGTGCCCGACCGCGAGCACGCGGTGCTGGTCTCCAACCACCTGCGACCCTGGCTGCCGACCCTGGTGGCGATGGCGGCGAACTCGCCGTTCTGGGCGGGCCGGGACAGCGGATACGCGAGTTGGCGCACGATCGCGGGAGCGCGGTGGCCGGTGTCCGGGCCGCCGCCGTACTTCTTCTCGCTCGAACACCACGATCAGCTCGCCGACACACTGCGCGAGAGCGGGGCGGCCCTGGGCGAGCGCACGCTGTTCTGGGACGTGCGTCCGTGTGCGCACCTGCCGACCGTCGAGATCCGCGCGATGGACGTCACCGCCGATGTCGACGAGACCGCCGCACTGGCCGTGCTGGTCCGGGCCCTGGTCCTTCGCGCCCTGGAACGTGTACGGCGCGGGGACCCGGGCCCGCCGTTGGCGGAGCCGGTGCTGCGGGCCGCTTACTGGCGTTCCGCCCGGGACGGATGGTCCGGCCACGGCCTGGACCCGTGCAGCGGGCGACTGCTGCCCGCCGCGACCCTGGTCCGGCGACTGCGCGACCACGCCCTGCCGGTGATCGAGGCGCTCGGCGAACTCCCGACGGTGACTGCGGTCCTCGACCGTCAGGCGAGCGCGGGCGGCGGTGCCGAACGCCAACGCGCGGCCTTCGCCCGCCGCCGCGACCTGCGCCACGTGGCGGACCACCTCGTCGCCCACACCGCACGCCCCGGCGAGGCCCCCACGGCCCTGCCGCATCCCGACCTCGTGCCACGATCGGGGTGAGCGTCACCACGGACGCCGGGGGTGCGGTGCCGGTCGAGGCCCCGGGCATCCGGGCCGGGCGCTCAGTCGAGACAGAACTCGTTGCCCTCGATGTCCTGCATCACGAGGCACGACTCGTTGTGCTCATCGGCAACCAGTAGCTGCACCCGGACCGCGCCGAGCGGGACCAGTCGTGCGCACTCGGCCTCGAGTGCGGCCAGGCGCTCCGCACCCACGAGTCCGGTGCCGACCCGCACGTCGAGATGCACCCGATTCTTGACGACCTTGCCTTCGGGAACGCGCTGGAAGTACAACCGCGCACCCACACCCGAGGGGTCGGCACAGGAGAAGGACGAATCCCGCTGCTCGGGGGGCAGCGAGCGATTGAAATCGTCCCAAGTGGCAAACCCCTGCGGCGGCGACGGTACGACGTACCCCAACACCTCGCACCAGAAACGAGCGAGGCGCTCGGGTTCCGCGCAGTCGAAGGTGACCTGAAACTGCCTGATCGACGTCATCCGCCCACCGTATGGGCGCGGGCCGTGCACCGAACCCCCGGGGGGTGTCGTCGGGGTGTGGTCCCGTTCCATTCGGCCTGGTGCTGGTGGCCGCCGGTTGGTCCGAGGCGTCCGACCGACCCCGACAACGCATACTCCCAGGCGATCGACGGCCGCGAGGAGGACCACCCCGAACGCGCGCTGTGCCGCGCCGCGTTCACCTCCTCCGATGCAATATGGGTCCGACGACTCCGCGACGACGAAGCCCTCTTGATCGAAACCGGGCTATACCCCGAAGTGTCGAGCCGCGTACCGCCCGGGGCCGCGTCGCGGCTTCCGGGCGGTACGCGTGCAGGGGGGTTGTGTCACTTTCGCCAGAACAGGTGGTGAGAGACGCCGCTCGGGCTGGGCACGACCTCCAGATGGAACCGGTCGAGCAACTCGTCGGGGGATCCCCACAGGCGTAGTCCGGAGCCGAGTTTCACCGGCGAGACCACCACGTGCATGGTGTCGACGAGGTCGGCGTCGAGGAACTCCCGGATGACGGTGACCCCGCCGCCGAGTCGCACGTCCTTGCCCTGCGCCGCCTCCCGCGCCTGTTCGAGGACGGTGGCCGGGTCGGCGTCGACGAAGTGGAACGTGGTGTCGGAGAGCGAGAAGGACGGACGCGTATGGTGGGTCATGACGAACACCGGGGTACGGAAAGGGGGTTCGTCGCCCCACCAGCCACGCCACTCGTAGTCCTGCCAGGGCCCGCGCTGCGGCCCGAACTTGTTGCGGCCCATGATCTCGGCACCGATGTTGTGGTTGTAGTCCCGCGTGAGGTAGTCGTCCAGACCTCGACTGCCTCCCGGGTCGGTACGCATGGGCCAGCTCGCCGTGGCACCGGCCCAGGCGAACAGCCGTGCGGGATCGACGTGACCGAACGGATGCTCGAGGCTCTGATCCTCACCGGCACCGATGCCGTCCTGCGAGATGTTGAAATTCTGGACTTTCAGTAGCTGAGTCACGTGTTCCTCCTGTGCTGACGACAACGGTGGCGGGTCCCCGTCCGGAAGCGGTCGGCGCCCCGACGGATGCCCTTCCCGCTGCGGATCCGCGCGGCTCGGCTCGGCCGATGTCGTTCGAACAGGCTCGACCGGGCTCGCGCGCGTTGCTTTCACGGGTGGGTCGGAGTCGACTTCCCGTTCTCGACATCGGGTCACGCGTTTTCCCGAAGAATCTTTCGGGCCCGCTCTTCACCACGGCCCGCCCGGCGCGGATCGGCCCGGCGAGTCGGGTCCCGGGCAACGGGCGGCGCAGCGCAACGGCCCGACCCCGGCAACGCGTGGTCGGGCCGTTGCCCCGGTCAGCGGATGTTCGCCTGGGCCTCCTCGATCTGGAGCACGATGTTGTGTGCCCCGTGCGCCCGCGCCGGCGTGTGGGCCTCGGCCAGGATGGCCGCCGCGTCGTCGTGGCGCCCCTCGGCGGCGGCGATGTAGCCCAGGCCCACCATGTTCGACGCGACGCCGTCGAGCAGTCCGATCTCCCGGCGAATCTCGGACGACGCGGTCAGGTGTTCCCGAGCCGACACCAGGCGACCGGCGGCGTGGTCGGCGATGCCCAGGTGCCGAAGTGCCTCGGCCCGGGTCTCCTGGTCCCCGACCCTCGCCGCGAGTTCGCGGGCGCGTTCGAGCAGGGGTACGGCCGTGTCGTGGTCGCGTCGTACGACCTGATGCACGATATCGATCCAGAACAACGACTCGCCTTCACCACGCACATCGCCCAATCCCCGGAACAACTCCAACGCGCGCTCGAAGGCCGCCAGTTCGGCCGGATCCTCGGTCTCGTCCCCGGCCCGCCGCGCCAGGAACCGGCCGTGTCGGATACGTCCGCGCGCAAGGGCCAACTCGGCCTCCACCGCGTCCAGTTCACCATCGGCCTGGTCGAGCGCCGGGTGCTCTCCCCCCATCACACTGCGCCGATAGAGGTCCTGGGACCGTTCGATCCGAGCGTCCACAACCATGCTTCGCCCCCGCGTCATCCGACCGTCGACGCGGGAAGCGCCCACAGTTCGTATCGAATGGATCCACGGCCACCACCGTACCCACGGACCGGACCGACGTCCCGACCTCGCACACACCGAGTGTGGCCTTGTCGAGGGACGAACGCCCGCGTGGTGTCCAGCGGTTGGCGAGGTGGCCTCGCACCGTCCGGGTGCACGCCGCCGTCGTGGCGCGGCGTGCACCCGGGTGTTCCCGCGCGCTCGCCCGGCCGGGCGAGAGTGTCGCGGACCGTCACGGCCTCGGTGGGCCCGGTCGAGTCAGGTGCACTTGTCGAACGTGGACTTCTCGTACCAGACGGTCTTCCAGTCCCCGCTGATCGACATGTTCCACTTGCCGTTCGAGGACCGCGAGAAGCTGATGTACTTGCCGTCGACCCCGACGTAACGGAAGCCGCCCTGGACGCCGCGGAGGAAGGTGGCGGCCTTGGTGAAGGTCTCACGGCCGACCTTGCCGTCGTCGTCCACATTCCAGTGCCGCTGCCACTTCACCGTGGCGTCCCTGGTCTTGCTCCCGAAGTGGCAGTCGATGTCCCCCCAGTTGAGGAAACCGTCCGCCCACAGGATCTGCTGCCACATCGCGGCCACGTTGCTGTTCGCGTAGGAGTTGGTCGCGATGACGCCCTCGTTGTTCCAGTCGTCCTGCCAGGCGCCGCTGCCGCTGATGGCGTCCTCCGACCCCGCAAGCGCGACGGAGCCGTCCGCCGGCGCGGCCGACGCATCGGCGTGGGCCGCCGTCGTACCGGACAGCGCCAGCACCGTCGCGGTGAAGGCGGTCACCGCCGCCACCGACAACCTGGTCCTTGTGTTCCTCACGGATGTACCCCCGGTCGATCGTGAATTCCGCGCCGCGCGATTGCGGCGCCGACGTCAGGATCCCCCGGGCCGTCGGCCCCGAGCGTCAACCCCGGGTTCGAGAGTCGCCCCCGACTTCGGCGGTATCCGGGCGCGTCCCTACCGTTCGGGTACCGCGATCGGGCGGGCCGGTCCGGTTCACCGTCGCCGGCGGCTTACGACCCGTCGGGGAGTCGGGATGCAACCGCGGTTCGTGCGATGAGCGGGCAATTGCTCCGGGCGGGTGGTGTGCACGCGGCATCCCGGCGAATCGATACACGTGGTTGGCGGCAGTGGTTGAGTGGACTCCTTCGCTCGGCCCGACGGCCGGCCGCCGCAGCCCCATCCGGAGCCGGGGCCCGCGTGACGGTCCGGTCACCGTCCCGTCCGACCGATTCGTCAGGAACATCGCATGACCACGTCCCGTGCCCACCGCCCGTCACGGCGACCGCGCCGGGTGCGGGCCGCACTGCTCGCCGCCGCCACCGCATTGGGCGTGGGCGCCGCCCTGTCCGGTGCGGTGGTTCTCGCGGACGGGACGCCGCCGATCGAGGAACGGGCGCACCACGACGTGCTGTTCGTCGGCGCCCATCCGGACGACGAGTACCAGTCCCTGGCCGCGTTCGGGCAGTGGAACGAGGACGACCACGTCAGCGTCGGCGTCGCCACCATCACCCGCGGCGAAGGCGGCGGCAACGCCGCCGGCCCGGAGGAGGGTGCCGCCCTCGGCCTCGTCCGCGAGACGGAAGAACGCCGAGCCGTCGAGATCGCCGACGTCCGCAACGTCTTCCATCTCGACAAACCCGATTTCTGGTACACCCTGTCCGCGCCGCTGACCGCCCGCGTCTGGGACGGCCCGCCCCGCCTCCCCGACACCCTCGAACGGCTCGTCCGGCTGATCCGCGCCACCACCCCCACCACCGTGGTGACGATGGACCCGCGCCCGTTCGACCAGCACGGCGGCCACCAGCTCGCCGGCCGCCTGACCATCGAGGCGTTCCGCCTGGCCGGCGACCCCGCCGCGTTCCCCACCCAGGTCACCCACGAGCGATACCGGCCCTGGCAGCCGACCCGATTGCTCACCCAGAACTGGGGCTTCCGCGGACCCACGGGGCCCGGCTGCGCCGGCGCCGACGTGCGCGACCCGGCCACCGGCCTGCACCAACTCGGCGTGTGGGAGGGCACGTTGTCCCGCCGACACGGCACCACGTGGGCCCAACAGGAACGCAACGCCCAACGCGTCTACCGCACCCAGGGCTTCGCGTCGATCCCCGCCGAGGTCGACACGCCCCGCCACCGGCTGGGCTGCGACTGGTTCTCCGTCCTCGCCGAGAACGGTGAACCCCTCCCCGCCCCGGTCGAACAACAGGGCGAACTGCTGCCCCTGTACGACGATTTCCGCGCCTGGGCCACCCGGGTCGGCCTGCCCTGGCTCGCCAACCGCGCCCAACCCGCCTATCCGCTCCCGCCGACCACCACGGTCCCGACCACGGCGCGGCCACCCGCCGTCGACGGTGTCGCCACACCGGCGGAATACCCCGGCGAACCGCTCACCCTGACGCACTGGCAGGGCGAGGTGTGCGCGTCGCCCGCCGACTGCTCCACCGTCGCGCGGTTTTCCCGCCACGCCGACGACCTCCATGTCGCGGTCGAGGTCACCGACGACGCACAGGGGGCCGCGCTCCCGACCGCGGACTGCAAGCGGCACTGGCGCACCGACTCCGTCGAAATCGCCGTCGACCCGCGCGGCGACGCCGACGACACCTCCACCACCTTCAAGGCCGCGATCCTCCCCTTCACCGCCGAAGGCCCGGCCTGCGCCGCCCGGGACGCCGACCAACACCAGGGCCCCGCCGCCGACACCGCCCCCGGCCTGCACTGGGCCGCCGGCACGCACCCGCGCGGCTATACCGTCGAGGTGAGGATTCCACTGTCCGCCCTGCCCGGCACCGTGAACCCCGCCGCGCTGCGCGCGAACGTCCTGGTCTACGACTCCGACACCCCGGACCGAACCGGCCGGGCCCGGCTCGCCTGGTCCACCTTCGGCAGCGCCCAGGCCGACCCGCACACCTGGGGACACACCCCGCTCGACGGGCCGGTCCTCGGACCGTCCGGCCCCAGCGAAGCGGTGATCCCCCTCAAAGCCACCGACAGCGCCGACTCGCCGGCAGCCGTCGAACAAAGCCACCGCACCGGAATCCCACTCGCGGTCGGCCCGTCGGGTCGTCGGTGAAGCGGACGGACGCGACGCTGGGGACCGGTCTGCGATACCGCGAAATTGGTGACCCTGTGTCCGCCGGAAACAGTGCCGCACACGGTCTCGACGGCCCCTCGGCCGCCCTCCGAAGCCGATCGCGGCCGTGGGGGTCGACCGCCTCCCGGCAGGCGCCGACGAGCCGCTGCACACCTCCGGCAAACAGCCTCCGACCTGGTCCTTTCCTGGGATTCGCCTACGCTGGGGACTTCCGCCGCACACCCTGGGAGGGAACATCGTGAGTGGGGAAGCCATCAGGTACGACGCCGCCGGTATTCAGGTGCTGGAGGGGTGGGAAGCCGTTCGGAAACGGCCCGGGATGTACATCGGCTCGACGGATGAACGCGGCCTGCACCACTTGGTGTTCGAGGTGGCCGATCGGGCGGTGAACGAGATCCTGGCCGCTCGTTCCGGCTCCATCGACATCACTCTCACGCCCGACGGGGGCGTGTGTGTCGCCGACGACGGGCCGGGCGTTCCCCTCGACCGAGCGGAGGGCTCCGGCAGTCCCGGGCTCGAAGCCCTGCTCACCGGCATGCATGTCGGGGCGAGACCCGGCGACCGCCGCGACGTGGCGCTCGGCTTCTGCGGCGTGGGGCCCGCCGTCGTCAATGCCCTGTCGCGCCGAATGACGGCCGAGGTACGGCGCGAGGGAGTGCGCTGGGTCCAGGAGTACGCGCGCGGCGTGGCCGTCACCCCGCTCACCGAGGCGGGGGCAACAACCGGTAGCGGGACTGCCATTGCCTTCCGGCCCGACACCGATATCTTCGGGACCGCAGCGTACTCGTTCGATCGGCTGGCCGAGCGCTTCAGGGAACTGGCCTTCCTGAACCGGAGTTTGGACATCTCGCTGACCGATCGGCGCGACCCGGCCGCGTCCCGGTCGGAGCGGTTCCGATTCCCGGGCGGGGCACGGGACTTCGTTGTCTTCCTCGACGGCCACCCGACCGAGCCCGCGCCCACGGACGTCATCGCCTTCGAGCACGAGGACCCGCGGATGGCGGGGGTGCTGGAGGTGGCCTTCCGTTGGCACGGCTCCCGCGAGGGACAGGTCCGGAGCTTCGTCAACAGTCGGCCCACCATCGACGGCACGCACGCGGGGGGCTTCCGCCACGGGGTGGTGGCCGCAGTCGACGCGTACGCACGGAAGCGACGGCTGCTCAAGGCAACGGACCCCGGCCTCGACACCGACCGGATCTGCGCCGGCCTGACGGCCGTCGTATCGGTGAAACTGGACCGTGTCGAGTTCGAGGGCGCCACGCTCGGCATGCTCGGCAATCCGGAAGTACACGGCTGCGTCGAACAGGCCGTCCGGGAACACCTCGGCAGGTGGCTGGAGGAACACCCGGAACGGGCCGCAGCCGTGCTCGACCGGATCATCCGGACGGACCACGGCGCCGACGACGATTGACCGACCGCGGACCGCCCCGCCGGTGTCCACCTTTGGGCGGGACCGACGGGGCGACCGACGACGCCGGTGCCCCGGCCGGGTCGTCGGGGAATGGCCGGGGTCAGTCGGTGTCGGGGTGGCCGGTGTGTCGACCGGCCAGGCCGAGGTACCAGGCCAGGAGTGTGGGCTCGTCCACGCCGGCGGGGTCCACGGCCTCGTCGACGGGTGTGCCCTGAAGGATGCGCTTGATCGGGATTTCGAGCTTCTTTCCGGTGCGGGTGTGCGGGATGCCGGGGACGGCGTGGATGTCGTCGGGCAGGTGACGGGAGGAGACCTCGTCGCGGATCACCGCGTGGATGCGGGCCCGCAGGGCGGAGTCGAGCCGGGCGCCCGCGGCGAGGGTGACGAAGAGCGGCATCCAGTAGGCGCCGTCCGGACCGTCCACGCCGACCACGAGCGCCTCGACGATCTCGGGGAGTGCTTCGACGGCCTGGTAGATGTCGGCGCTGCCCATGCGCACGCCGTTGCGATTCAAGGTGGCGTCGGAGCGGCCGTGGACGAGGATGCCGCCGTGGGCGGTGACGGTGATCCGGTCCCCGTGCGTCCACACGCCCGGGTGGGTCGCGAAGTAGGCGCGGTGGTACCGGGATCCGTCGGGGTCGGCCCAGAAGGACACCGGCATCGAGGGCATCGGTTTGGTGATCACGAGTTCGCCGGGTCGATCCAGCACGGCCTGCCCGGACCCGTCCCACGCCGCCAGGGCCACGCCCAGACACGGCGCCGAGATCTCGCCGGCGCGGACGGGTACGGTCGGCACGCCGCCCGCGAAGCCGGTCACCACGTCGGTGCCGCCCGTGGTGGAGACCACCCGCACACGCGGCGAGACGTGTTCGGCCACCCAGTGGTGCGCCGAGGCGGGCAGGATCGCCCCGGTGGACCCCAGCAGCCGCAGCCGGGACAGGTCGTGGTCGATACCGGGACGGGTGTCGGCCCGGGCGCAGGCGAGCAGGTACGCCGGGCTGGTGCCCAGGACCGTGACGCCCAGGTCGGCCGCCACCGCCCAGAGCCCGTCGGCACTCGGCCGAGTCGGACTGCCGTCGTGGCACACCGTCGTCGCACCCGTGAGCAACGCGGAGACCTTGAGGTTCCACATCATCCAACTCGGCGTGGTGTACCAGAGGAAGCGGTCGCCCGGACGCAGGTCGAAGTGCAGCGAAAGGGTTTTGAGGTGCTCCAGCAGGACTCCTCCGTGGCCGTGCACGATGCCTTTGGGCAGACCCGTGGTGCCGGAGGAGAACAGGATCCACAGGGGGTGCTCGAACGGAACGGCCACGGGCCGCAGGACGTGCTCGCCGGCACTCGCCTCGGCCCAGGTCAGGGTCTGCTCGGAGACCGGGCGATCCGCGGGATCCGCGGCTTCCCCCGAGTCCGCGAGTCGCTCGACCACGATGGTGGCACGCAGGTTCGGCAGGCCCGCGCGCAGCCGGGCCACCGCCGAGCGCCGATCCTGCGTCCTGCCCCCGTGGCGGTATCCGTCCGCGGTGACCAGGACGACCGGGTCGAGCTGCGCGAAGCGGTCGCGGGCGGCGGTCGGAGCGTAGTCCTGGCCGCACACCGACCAGGTCGCGCCCAGGCTCGCGGTGGCCAGGAACGCGATCACCGTCTCGGCGATGTCGGGCAGGTAGCCGACCACGCGGTCGCCGCGGCCGACGCCGAGCCCGTGCAGGGTCGCCGCGACGGCCGCCACCTGGCGACGCAGCTCCGCCCAGGAGAGTTCGCGGCGCACGGCGGTGCCGCCGTGGTCGGGCCCCGGCTCGCCCGTCTCGACGACGGCGGGCGTGTCGGGCGTGGCGTACCGGAAGACGTGGTCCACGTAATTGAGCGTGGCGCCGGGGAACCAACGCGCGTACGGCATCGGGTCGTCGGTGAGCACCTCGGCACCGACGCTCGCCGCCCGGATGTCGAACCAGGCCCAGACCGCGGCCCAGAATTCCGACAGATGCTCCGTCGACCAGGTCTGTAGCGACCTGTAGTCGGACATCGGTTCGGCGTATCCCTCGGCCGTGAGCCACCGGGCGAACGCGGTGATGTTCGCGGCCTCGACGCTTTCCCGGTCCGGCGACGGGCGGGCGGTGGTCGGCTCGGGGTATCGGTCGAGGGTCATCGGGCCGGCTGCCGGGCGATCAGTGGATTGCGTAGCTCGCCGATGCCCTCGATGCGGCTGACCAGGGTCTCCCCCGGGCGCAGGAACCTGGGTGGGGTCCGGGCCGCGCCCACCCCGGCGGGGGTGCCGGTGAAGATCAGGTCGCCGGGGAGCAGCGGGCAGAACATCGAGAGCCTGGAGACGAGTTCGGCGACCGGGAAGATCATCCGGGCCGTCCGGTCGGCCTGGAGCACCTCGTCGCCGATCGAGCAAGCGATGCCGAGGTCGTCGGGATCGTCGAACTCGTCGGGAGTCACCAGCACGGGGCCGATCGGGCCGAATCCCGGATACGACTTGGCCAGGGCGAGTTGCAGCACCGGCAGGCTGAACTGCACGGCCCGCTCGGACAGATCCTGCCCGACCGTCAGGCCCGCGACATGGGCCCAGCCGTCCGCGACCGCGACGTGGTCGGCGCGTCGGCCGATCACCACGACCAGTTCCACCTCCCAGTCCACCGCCTCGCTCGGCAGCGTCACCGGGTCGTGCGGGCCGGTCAGGCAGCCGACGAACTTGCCGAACACCAGCGGGTCGGCCGGTGCCTCGATGCCCGCCTCGTCGGCGTGTTCGTGGTAGTTGGCCCCGATCGCGAACACCTGCCGAGGACGCGCCACCGGCGGCCCGACCCGGCGGTCGCCCAGGGGCACCGCGCTCGCGGGGTCGACCGTGTCCGCCCAGGCGCGAAACGTGTCCCACTGTTCGAAGAGCGAATCCGGTTCGGCCGGAAACCGGCCCGCGCTTGCCGTGTGCACGTCGATCGTCGCGTCGCCGGCGCCTTCGTGGGCCGGGACGAGGAGGCTTGCTCGTCCGTCGAGTGTGATCATCCGCATGATGCCCTCCTCAACCCACGGGTTCGGCGCCGGCGAGCGGGAACTGGATCCGGTGGACCGAGGCCACCAGCGGAGCCAGCCGCGCGGACACCCGGACGTGGGCCGGGTGTTCGACGAAGCGGTCCAGCGCATCGACGTCGGCGAAGACCGCGGTCATCGCGAAGTCGGCGTTGTCCTCGCGCAGTCCCAGGTCGGCGCCCGCCCGAACATCGCGGATCCCGGGAATCTCCTCGGCGAACCGCTCGACGGCGGTCCGGATCCCGGCGATGTCCGACGCGCTCACGTCGGGCTTCCAGGTGGCGAGCACCACGTGCATCAACATGGTCTTCCTCGTCTCGTTCTCGCGATGGTCGGTCTCGAACAGGGCGGTTCCGTGGCCATCGATGCCGCTCACGCGTCACCTGCGGACAGTTGCTCGCGCAGCGCGCGAGCGCGGTCCCGGAAGCGTTCGACGCCCGCGAGCTTGATCTGCTCGTAACCACGCACCACGTCGGGCAGATCGCAGAGTTCGGCGACCAGTTCGCGCGACCGCGGGGTGAGCACCCGCAGCCCTTCCTCGACGTGGTCGAGGTATTCGCCGATCAGCGCCCGCTCGGTGCGCCGGACCGGGCCGAGGCCCATCGGATCGAACCTGCTGCCGCGCAACCGCCGTGCGCCGTACAGGACTCGAAACAGGGGTGTGCTCCACGGGCCGAGCTTGATCTTGCGTTGCATGCCCATCGCGCGCAACACCGGCGGGTGCAGGTGGACGGCGAAGCGCGAGCCCGCGGGCAGCGTCTCGATCATCCGCAGATGCAGCCGGGCGACCTCGTACTCGTCCTTGTAGGCCATCAGCTTGAACAGGCCCCGCGCCACGGCTTCGCCGACGGCGGTGGAACCGGGCACGCGCCGCGACTCGATCTCGTGGGCGTGCGCGACGAATTCGAGGTATCGACGGGCGTATCCGGCGTCCTGATAGGCGATCAGTTCCGGAACTCGAATCTCCAGAAGCCGGCGCAGCTCGCCACCCTCGGCGGCGACTCGGTCGATCATGGCCGCGACGACCGGATCCGGGACCATGCCCGGATCGGCCGGATCCAGGGCCCGCCGCACGACCTCCGGCATGGCCACCACCGCGCGACCCCACGCGAACGCGGCCAGGTTCTGCTCGACGGCGGTGCCGTTGACCCGGAACGCCTCCCGCATCGAGTCCAGCGAGATCGGCAACATGCCGTGCTGCCAGGCGACGCCCAGCATGATCACGTTGGTCGGCATGTGGTCGCCGAACACCCGCTCGGCGAGCGCCCGGGCGTCGCAGTAGAGGTTGTCCGCGCGGCGCGTGCACGCGTCGACCACGGCCCTGGCAGCCGCCGGATCGGGGGCCGGCGCGCTCACGTCCACGGCCATCCGGCCGGTGGGCACGATGCTGTCGCAGACCACGGCGATCGTGTGTTCGGCGCTCGCGTTGGCCAGGTTCGCGGCGGACGCGGTGCCGAGCAGGTCGAGCCCGAGCAGCAGGTCGACCGCGCCGATCGACACGGTCGCCGACTCGGTCACCGGGCCGGCGGCGATCCGCAGGTCCGACACCACCGGTCCGGCCTTTTGGCTGAGCCCGGTCTGGTCGAGGCCGCCGGTGTGCAGGCCGTCGAGGATCGCGGCGGCGCCGAGCACCTGGGCGACGGTGACCACGCCGGTGCCGCCGATGCCGACCATCCGGACCCGGACGTCGGCGGCGGGCAGTCGAAACCGCGGCAGCGGCAGGTCCGCGTCGTCGGGTCGCGTCGGCCGCGGCTCGGCCGGTGCCGTGCCCGCGTTTCGGCCCGGCGTCACCGTCAGGAAGGACGGGCAGTCGCCCCGCAGGCAGGAGAAGTCCTTGGTGCACGACGACTGGTGGATCCGGGTCTTGCGGCCGAACTCCGTGTCCACCGGCTCCACCGACAGGCAGCCCGAGACGTCGCCGCAGTCGCCGCAGCCCTCGCAGATGCGCTCGTTGACGAGCACCCGCTCGGCCGGGTCCGGGAGTTCGCCGCGCTTGCGCTTGCGGCGCTTCTCGATCGCGCACAGTTGGTCGTGGATGAGCACGGTCACACCGGGGATCTCGGCGAGTTCGCGCTGTACGTCGGCCAGTTGCTCACGCGGACGCACCCGCGCGATCCGGGCCAGGCGTACCCGGCGGTAGCGCCTGGTGTCCTCGGTAGTGATCACGATCCGCCGTACGCCCTCGGCTTCGAGCAGGCGGGTGATCGCGGGTACGGACAACTTGCCCGGCGCGCTCTGCCCGCCGGTCATCGCGACGGCGTCGTTGTACAGGAGCTTGTAGGTGATGTCGACGCCCGCCGCGACGGCGGCCCGGATGGCCAGCGAGCCGGAGTGGGCGAAGGTGCCGTCGCCGAGGTTTTGGATCAGGTGCCGACGGCTGACGAAGGGGGCCATCCCGATCCACTGCGCGCCCTCCCCGCCCATCTGGGTGACACCGGTGATCTCGCCGTGGCCGGCCTGGTTGACCATGACCATGCCGTGGCAGCCGATGCCCGCGCCCACCAGTGCGTCGTCGGGGGTCTTGGTCGAGGTGTTGTGTGGGCAGCCGGAGCAGAAGAACGGCGTGCGTTGGTCGATCAGCGGCAGGGTGCGCCGCCGGACCGTCTCCGCCTGTGCCAGGCGCGGATGCGGCAACGGCACGTCGGTGTGCACCGCCAGCCGGGCCGCGACCACCCGGCCGACGGAGGTCGCGTCCAGCACGCCGGCCCCGGGCACCAGCGGCGCCCCGCGCTCGTCGCGCCGGCCGGTCACCCTGGGCGGCGTCGGCGTCGCGTACAGCGCCTCCTTGACCGACCGTTCCAGGAACGGCCCCTTCTCCTCCAGGACGAGCACCTCGGCCAGGCCGGCGGCGAAGTCGCGGACCGCGTCCTCGTCGAACGGGTGGATCAGCTCGACCTTGAGGATCCGCACCAGCCCCTCGTCGATGCCCAGATGCCCGATCGCCTGCATCAGGTCGTAGTAGGCGGTGCCGGCCGTGACGATGCCCAGCTTGGCGTCCGGCGCCGGGTGGGTGAGGCGGCTCAGGCCGTGGCGTCGGCCGTAGGCGCGGGCACGTTCGAGGCGGGTCTCGACCAGGTCGCGTTCCAGTTCCACGAGCCTGGGCCCGATCATCAGCGCGTCGGGTCGATGCGGCTTGCCCGCCGGCGGCTCCGGGTGGAAACGGTCGGCGCCCACGGCCACCGTCGCGGTGGCGTCGGCGACGCGGGTGACCACCTTCAACGCGGTCCACAGGCCCGAGTCGCGCGAGCACGCGATGGCGTGCCGGCCGAGGTCGATCAGCTCCTGCACGTTGCCCGGGTGCAGGACCGGCACGCCCAGCGCGGCCAACATCGCCTCGGAGGCCCCGGGGACGGTGGAGGACTTGGCGGCCGGGTCGTCGCCGACCAGCATGAGTACGCCGCCGGCCCCGGCGCCGACCAGATTGCCGTGCCGGATCGCGTCGGACGCTCGATCCAGCCCCGGCGACTTGCCGTACCAGACCCCCAACACACCCTCGACCGTGTGCGAGGGAAGCGTCGCCGCCAACTGGCTGCCGGCCACCGCGGTCGCGGCGAGCTCCTCGTTGACCGCGGGGCGGAAGACCACGCCCAGGTCCGCGACCAGCGCGCGTTGTCGGTCGAATTCCAGGTCGACGGTGCCCAGCGGGGAGCCCTGGTATCCGGACACGAACGCGCCCAGCCCGGCTCCCGGCACGGCGTCGGCGCGGCCCAGGTCCGCTCGGCGTTGGTCCAGGATCAGCCGGACGAGCGCCTGTACGCCGGAGAGGAACACCTGCCCCTCGGGCTCGGTGTAACGGCCCGTCAGGCCGGCGCGGCGGACGACCGTCGCCGTCGGCTCCGCGGCCGTCACGTCCGCGGCCGTGGCTTCCGTGGCCGTCGCATCTGTGGCCGTCACTTCGATCCTTCCCGAATCTCGCGGACGAATCGCCGCCCGCACCCGTGGTTCCGGCGCATCAGTCGGCCGACACCGGGTGGGCGGGGCGGTCGGAGCCCAGCGCCGCCAGCGGGTGGCTCATCTCGGGGCCGGCCAACGCCCAGGTGCGGCCGGTGAGCACCGTGGTGGGGGTCCCGCCGGCGTAGTCCGTCAGGAGTCGCTCGGGGTCGAACGCCGGTCCGATCGGGTCGGCGGTGAACTCCGGCCCGGCCAGGTACTCGTTCACCTGCGCCGTGGTCGCGAAGACGTCGATCTGCAACTCGACCAGGTTGCCGTCCGGGTCGCGGTAGTACAGCGAGGTCGTGGGGCCGTGCGCGACGCACACGTGCGGACGGATGCCCGCCTCGCGCAACTCCACGTAGCGGTCCAGCAGATCGGTGAGCGAACCGAACGTGTAGGCGGCGTGTTGCATGCCCACGGTCAGCGGGGTGCGCTCGGTGAGCTCGATCGGCGCGCCGATCAGCGCGAGCCGGTGGTGCTCCTCGTCGAAGGTCAGGAACGTCACCTGGTCGGTGCGGTGCACGACATGGGCGCCGAGAACCCGGCAGTACCACGCGCACATCTCGTCCTTGCGATTGGTTTGCAGCACCACGTGCGCGAGGCGTTGGTTGGCGGCCACGATCGAACTCCCTGCTGTGCGAATGAAGAACGGACGAAAACGAACGAAAAGCTGGGCGGACCCGCCGTATTCGCGGCGGGGTCCAACGGCCGGCGGAGCTTCACCCCCGGCTCGGCCGGGGGCTCTTCGCGAGTACTCGGGAGAGCACCGAGACGAGGTCGGCCCGCGTCCCGGGGTCGGCGTGCGCGCTCCGGAAGGCCACGTGGCCGTCGGGGCGCACCAGGACGCAGCCGGTGGGGCCGACCCCGTACAACTCCTGCCAACCACCGCCCTCGTCCTCCAGTTCGGCGCCGGGGCCCACCCGGTAGGCGGCGATCTCCACGCCCAGGCACGACTCCGCCTGCCGGGCGGCGGCCAACCAGTCCTGCCCCAACGGGCCCGCCAGCAACAGGAATCCGCCCCGCACCAGGTCGACCGAGGCCAACCGCGTGCCGTCGGGGGTGCGGAACCACGTGTGCGGCGCGAGCGCGCCGGGGCGGGCGTTCGCGACGTAGTCGGTGATCGTGGAGCGCCGCGCGAGCGTGCCGTCGGCGACCACGCCCGCCGACGAGTAGGTGTAGCCGAACACCTGCCCGCGGAAGAAGAAGTGCTCCCGTTGCGCGGGGATCCCGGCGGCCAGCCGGGCCCGCAACGCGTCGCCGTCCGGCTGCCCTTCGGGCTCCTCGATGGCGGACAGCGCCGCCGCGTCGGTGAACATCGCGCCGGTGGCCGCCATCCGCTCGGCGTTGCGCATGCTCTGCGCGGCATTGAACTCGGCGACCTCCATCCGCTCCGCCTCGTAGGTGTCCAACAGGCCGTCGCCGGCGTGTCCGCGCAGCACCGCGGCGAGTTTCCAGGCGAGGTTGTGCGCGTCCTGTACACCGGTGTTCATCCCGAAGCCGCCGGTGGGCGGGAACCGGTGCGCCGCGTCGCCCGCGAGGAACACCCGCCCCGCGCGGAACCGTTCGGCGATCGCGATCTCCAGCGTCCACGGCAGCGTGCTGCGCACGTCGACCTTCAGGTCGGGCACGCCGACCGCGCGACGCACGATCTCCGCGCAGCGCTCGGGGGTGTACGTGTCGCGGTGTTCCCGCTCGGGGTCGAAGGCGAAGTTGTAGGTCCAGCGGCCGATGCCGTCCAGGGTGATGAAGGCGCCCTGGGTGTCTCCGTTGAGGATCCACCAGACCAGGTAAGGCCGTTCGCGGGCGAACTCGGTCAGGTCGGCATGGAAGTAGACGTTGATCAGGTGGCCGGCCGGCGCGAGCGCGGCGGCGCGGATGCCCAGATGCTCGCGGACGGGGCTGCGGGCGCCGTCGGCGGCGACCACGTAGCGGGCCCGGAGCGTTTCCACCGACTCGCGGGCGGCTTCCCCGCGGGCCTGCCGGAGTGTGGGCTCGGGCGCCGGCTCGGCGGTGCCCGGTCGACGGCGCACCGTCACGTCCACGCCGGTCTCGTCCTGTTCGACGCCGATCGCCTCGACGCCGAAGTCCACCCGGATCCCCAGTTCGCGCACGGCGGCGAGCAGGATCGGTTCGAGGTCGTCCTGCGGACACGAGAGCGCCGGCTCGCTGGAGTCGGCGGAGCCCCCCGCGGGTTCGCCGGGCTGCTCGTCCGCCATGATCCGGCCCAGTTCGAGGCCGGCCATCCGCGTCATCCAGCCGATGCCCACGGCCCGCTCCACCGGCAGCGCGGCGGCGCGCACACGCTCCGATACGCCCCAGTCGCGAAAGAGCTCCATCGTCCGCGCGTTGACCACGTGTGCCTTCGGGTGCGTCGAGGTCGACCCGCGGCGCTCGACGACCCGGGTCGTGACCCCGAGCCGCCCCAGTTGCAGGGCGGTGGCGAGACCGACCGGTCCGGCACCGATCACGAGTACTTCCACCTCTGGACTGTCCATCGTTGCGCTCCCCGGAGTTCGCCGTGTGAGGACTTCACGGTCACATGACTTTGACTTCGAGTCAATGATTCTTTGACTTGGAATCAAAGTCGCGGAAACATACCTCGGGTAGTGCTGCGGCGGACCCGCCCCGGAGCGGGCACAGGCCGCTCACCTGCGACGGAGCAGGTGGGCCCGGTCGCGATGGGGCATGCCTTGACTTGGAGCCGAGGGGGCGCAGATTCGAATCCTGACCCCGACAGTGCTCAAGAGGCGCCGACAAGAGCAAAAGCCCAGGTCAGCGCCTCTTGTAGGTTTGAACACTTACCGGTTGGACGCATCACCCGAGACCTCTTGGGGACCATGTGGGGACCAGCCCGGGTCCGGATGCACCTGAAGCGCCTCCGAAGCGTCGGCAACCTGCCGGAGTTCGGGGTGCCGATACCGCTGCGTCGTCGACAACGATCCATGCCCGGCGATCTTTTGCAGCACGTGCACGGGGACGCCCGCGTCGGCCATCCAGGTCAGCCCGGTGTGCCACAATCCGTGCCGTACCAGGAACTCGCAGCCCCGGGCGGCGACAACCTCGTCCCAGTGCGTGGCGTCCCGCAGGATTGCCGTGGTGATCCGCCCTCCCCTCGGCCCGGTGAACAACCGCATCATCGGGTCGGGCATCCACGAACACCCCGGCGGGCGGGGGCCGCTGGGGGAGATCACCGCGGACGACCACCGAGGCGACGACCGGGTCCAGACCTTCGAGGACACCACTCCGGTCGAGTTGGTCCACGCGTTCGTAGCCGCCCGTGCGGGAACCCCGGCTGCGCGGGCAGGACTCGAGCCGTACACGCGAACAGCGTGTGCGGCTCTCGCCGTTCCGGTCAACGCTACGACGAGAAGGGCCCGCCTCCCGACGCCCTACCAACGAACCATCGCGAGAAGTCCTCGAAGCGCTCGCATCCCGCGAACGAACGCGGTCTGCAATACGCTCCGCCGTTCGCCTCACGTCGCCCCGGTCCGGGGCCGCCGACGCCGGCCCCGACTGTTCGGGGTGGGCAGGGAGCAGTCGGCGGGGTCGGGTGTGTCCGGGGTCGAGCGGGCGAACCGGAAGGTATTCGTGGGCCCGGATCGCCGAATCGACCCGTTGCCGGGCCGGTTGGGCGCCGTTCGCCCGGTTCAGTCGATGACGTGGCCGAGGGGGCCCTCCAGAACGTAGCGACTCGGATCCTCGCAGCCTGGATCGGTGGTGACCAGGTGTTGGCGGGTGCCGGGGCTGAAGCACCGGTAGAGGGGAACCATGCCCGTGACCCGGTCGCGGTAGACGTGGCCGAGGAGGCCCTCGAAGGAGTAGTGGCTGGGGTCCTCGCAACCGGATTCGGTGGTCACCAGGTGATCGTTGGTGCCGGGGCTGAAGCAGCGGTAGAGGGGAACCGTGCCTGCGGCCTGGTTGCGGTGGACGTAGCCGAGGGGGCCTTCCAGGGAGTAGCGGCTGGGGTCCTCGCAGCCGGATTCGGTGGTCACCAGGTGGTCTTGGGTGGCGGGGTTGAAGCAGCGATAGAGGGCGACGGGTCCGGAGCGGTCGGCGACGGTGAGTTCGATCGCGGTGTCGTTGGCGTCCCAGGTTCCCGGGATCGTCAGGGTCACCCGGTTGATGTCCCGGTCGAGCGTCACCGGTGTGCCGTCCTTGACGAGGGAGGCCGCGGAAAAGACCTTGCCGTCGCGGGGCAGCGGGAGGACGAGGGTGCGTCCGGCGGGCGGGTTGAGGACGTGGAGGTATTCGGTGCGGTCGTCGGGTGATCTGGTGGCCACACCCCAGGGCAGGTCGGTGATGCGGGTTCCGGGTTTGGTGGGGTAGGAGGTGCTGGGTCGGGTGCCGAGGACGGACTTCTTGATCGGGTCGATCCAGGCACCGACTTGCCGGAGTGCGGGCATGACGCCGGGTTCCCAGCCGCCGCCGGCGTAGGGGCCGGCCGCCCAGGCCGTGCCGCCGCCGTCGGTGTTGGTGGCGGCCTCCAGGACGGTGTAGCGGAACAGGCTCCGCGGCCCGTACTTCACGGAGCCGCCGGTCTCCGACGCCCACCACGAGGTCCCGGTTCCACGCAAGGTCGCCGCCACCGGCTCGGCGCGGCCGGGCCACAGGTCACCGTCGGACTGCGCGAACTCGTCCTGGCCGAAGTACTCCTTCATGCCCTTGTCCAGGCCGTACAGGTTGCCGTAGTCATTCTGGATGAGGACGGCGCGCGGATTGACCGCCTTGATCGTGGCGCGCAGTCGGGGGTAGTCGATGACGGTCTGGCTGTCGCCCTGGGGGCTTCCCTCGTCCATGTACAGGCCGTCGATGCGCGCGCCGTAGCGTTGCATCAGCTCCTGGTAGACGTCGTTGACGAACGCGTTCCAGGTGGGGCGGTCGAAGTCCGCTCCCGGGTTCCAGGGCTGGTCGGGCGGGTGGGGTTGGGTGCCCCAGCCGGTCCTCTGCCTGTCCGCGGCGGTGAACTCCATGCCGTCGCGCGGATGGGTGTAGAGGTAGACGTGGATGCCCTTGGCCTTGACCGCGGTGATCATGTCCGCGATGAGGTCGCGGTCGACGCGGTGGTCGGGCAGGCCCCAGTCCAGCATCTTCCGGCTCGGATACAGGGCGACCATTCGGGAGTGCCAGGCGGTGAAGACGATGTACTGCACCTTCGCGGCGGCCAGATCGTCGGCGAACCCGGTCGCGTCGAAGCCGTTCGCCAGGGCGTCGGGGTCGGCGACGACCGCGCCGCCGGGATTCACCGTGAGGCCGGGCACGTAGTGAACGAAGAGACCGTACTTGTGATCGAGAATGTTGGTCGTTCCGTCGTCCGCATAAGCCCGTTGCGTCGGGAAGGGCCCCACGAGGAGGGCCGTCAGCAGGGCCAGGGCGATGAACAGGCCCGTCGTCCTCCGCCTGCCGGATAAGTACACGAGCAAATCCCTTCGTGTGGTTGCAGGGCTTGCGGGAGCAGCAGGAGGCGGTTACCCACGCGACGGCAAACGGTGCACGGCGAGGGTGACATGGATCCGCCGGCGTCCCGCCCCGGTCGCCGATCCGTGGGCGCCACGGGTCCGCGTCCGTGCGGTACGCAACGCCGGGAATCGACGGCCGGCCGGGGACGCACGCAACGACTCGGAGCGTGGCGACGGACTCGGGCAGCGTTCACGGTCCGTCGTCGGGTGCGGTGCGCGACGGCCGGTCGGGGCCCGCGCCGGGGCTGCTCGCGATCAGGTGAGGGTCAGGGGCGCGTCGAGCAGGTACGCCGCCAACGGGCCGGTCATCCGGGATCGGGTCGGCGCGCACAGGGCGAGCGCGTCGGCGACACCGGCGAGGTGGGCGACCTCGTCGGCGTCGGCGGTGTCGAGGCGGCCGAGAAGTTCGACCGCGCGCGGGACGATCCGGGCCAGGGCGTCCTGGACGCCGTAGCGCACGTACAGCGCGTGGGCGAGTGTCGCGTCGTCCGGGTCGCCGCCGTCGATCCGCAGGGCGACACCCTCCACCGCGGACATCGCGCCTTCCGTTTCCACCAGCAGGGCGATGCGTTCGGACTCGGGCACCCCGCCGTCGCGCAGCACCCGTTCGACCAGCGCGTCGACGGCCCCGACGTGGGCGACCGTGGCCAGCAGCTGGTACAGGGCGAAGCCGGCCGTCAACACGGAGTCCAGGGGTTTGTCCAGGGCCGAGGCCCGCACCAGGAACTCCGGGGCCACCACGACGTCGTCGAGGGTGACCCGCTCCCCGTCCGTCCCGTCGACGTTCACGCCCTCGCTCTCCGCGGGCACCAGCACCACCGCCGACTCCCGGCCCCCACCGTCGGTGCGCTCGATCGTGACACCGGCAACGAGCATGTCCATCGACCGGGCCAGGGCGCCCACGCACGTGGCACCGGTCACTCGTACCCCGTCCGGTGTCACCTCGGCGGTCATCGACGGCGCCAGGACTGCGCCGTCGGGACCCTCGTAGGGGAAGTCGCACGCCACGAGGCTGTTGCCACCGGCCAGACCCTGGACGAGATACGACTCCACGCCCCCGTCGTCGACGGCGGCCAGGCCGAGCAGGACCGCCACCGAGAAGTGATGCACGGCGCAGGTCGCCGCCAGCGACGGCGACCTGCCGGCCAGCGCGCGCTGCACCCGCACCGCCTCCACCGCGCTCGCCCCGCGCCCCCCGTAGGAGGCCGGAACCACCAGCCCGGGGCCACCGCCGTCGCGAAAGAGTCCGATACCCGGTCCCGCCGGATCCTCCAACTCCCCCGCCGGCACCGCCTGCAGACTCTCGTCCAGCCCCGGCAACAACTTCGCCGCGGCGGCCCGCTCCCGCTCCAGAAAACGCATGTCCCCCACTCTCCCCCGCGGCGGCCGGTCGGCCGGCGGCTCGAACCGTCCACGACGCCCGTGCGGCGCGCGGCAGTTGCCACACCTACCGGGGCCGCACCGACCCCCGGAGGGCAATGTACCCAGGCGGCGTCCACGGACACCGCCCGTTCCGAGCCGGCCACCCCGGAAGCCGTGGTCCACGCCCCTGCCGCCTGGCACGGATGCGATCGGGTGGCACTCGACGGCCTGGCTCGCGGAGCCGGGGCGGCGGCGCCCACCCCGCCGGTCCCGCAAGCGCGGTCGCGGTCGCGGTCGCCGAAGTCGTCCGCCGCGGCGCGGTGTACGCGACGGTGTGACCGGGGTCGATGCCGAAGCGGTCACGTCTACCGCGACCGGGTCACGGGCACCGATCCCCGTTGCCTCGGCCCCGGCACCCGCCAACACCTGGCGACCACCGATCCCGGCTGAAAGACCCCGGCCGCTACACCCTCGAGGGCCCCTCGGCACGTCATCGACTGAACCGGGTCTTTGACCTCCGACGCGTCGCACGACGCCTTCGGCCCCTGGCCCGTCGTCCACGCCCGCGCGTGCAGCCGCGCCGTCGATTCGTCGGCGACCGCCCCGAAGTCCCGCCGTTCGTCGTTCCGCCGGCTCTCCCCGGTGTGGGTGCGTGTCGTTGCGTCCCGCCCGCCGTACCCGGCGATGCGGACAGGACCGCGGTGCCCGACTCCGCCCTGCGGTCCATCGTGGGCCGGGTTCGTTCACGGGGCCGCGCGGCGTCGCATGGCCTGGATGTCCGACCTTGTGTCAGCCAACCTTTTGGCGCGGCTGTGGCGTCGAAAACGCCTTCCGATACTGGCACTTGGCCACCGCGAAGCACTCACCGATCGCATGTCCGTGACGCTCCCGGAGGAGACGCCATGCCGCTTCCCGATCAAGAAGGGCCATGGCCCGTTGTTCGAGTTGTCATGTGCGGCCAGGGCGATCGGTCGCGCGGTGCCTTCGCCGTACGACCGTTCCGCGTCTCGTTGCCCTTGCAGCGATCAGGATGCGACTGTCAGGGCAGCTTCCACATTCGGTTCACGAGGGGGTTGACGGCGCGTGCGCGTGGCGGTGGCGTCGAGTCCTTGGGTGCCGGTGTCGTGTAGGGCGAGCGTCGCGCGCAGGAGCCGGGCTGCGGTCGCCGCGTCCGGGCGTGCGGAAGGAAGCTTGGCCAACAGGGCGGCCAGGAGTTCGCCCAACGGTCCCGCGTGCGGTGCCGACGGCGGCGGACTCGTACGGAGGGCCTCGTTGATCTCGATCCATGTCCGGCCGGGGTAGGGCGGATGTCCCTCCACGGCGGCGTACAGCGTCGCACCGAGGGCCCACAGGTCGGCCGGCGCCTCCACCGGGTCGCCGGCCAATTGTTCCGGGGCCATGTACTGCAGGGTTCCCATGATGACGCCGACACTGGTCAACGGACCCGAGGCATCGAGGATCCGGGCTATGCCGAAGTCCGTGATGACGGCGCGGTCCCCGTCCATCAGGACGTTGTCGGGCTTGAGATCTCGGTGGACGATCCCGGCGGCGTGCGCGTGCGCAAGCGCGTCTGCGACATCCGCGCCGAACGCGGCGACCCGCCCCCGATCGAGCCGGCCCTCGTGGGCGATGAGTGCGGCGAGGGATGGCCCGGGCAGTAACTCCATGACGATCCACGGCACCCCCTCGTGCAGCGTCACGTCGTGGACGGTGACGATGCCGGGGTGACGCAGTCGGGCCGCAGCCCGTGCCTCGCGCATGGTCCGGGCGATCTGCCGCTCGCGCGCCGTGCTCGGCAGGTCGTCCGACAACAGGACTTCCTTTACCGCGACTTCGCGGTCGAGGCGCTCGTCGCGACCGCGCCAGACCCGGCCCATCGCGCCCGCTCCGACTGCTTCGAGCAGTCGGTAGCGTCCATCCACCAGCAACCCCGTGACTCCCGTCATGGCGATCACCGTACGACAACGCACCCCAACCGACGGTCGACAATGACCTGCAGCCTGGGGCCGGCCGTCTGTCGACTGGCACGTGCCCAGAGGTCCAAGTCGGCCCACCACTCTGGCAGGGAGTCGGTCCGTGACGGGACCGACTCCCGTGGCCGGTCGTTATACCGGTGGAGATCACGTATTGCTCGGTGTCGTATTCCTGGGCGCGACCGGCCCTGAAATCGCTGTCATTCCCCGCTGAGACAAAGGAATATCGCGCAGTCACCTCGGAGGAGTGGGGCGGGGGTCTCGGACCGTCGGGTGCGACCCGAATCCTTGGCGTTTGCCGCTGAGATCGACGGTGAGGTCGAGGCGTTCGCAGGGTTGGCCCCGGTCGGGCTCGCAGTCGTCGGGGCAGAGGTAGAGGCCCGGTTCTCCCGAAGCTACGGCGAAGTGACAAGTAGCAGGCGGGGTCGGGGACTTCGCCGGCTTGGAGGGCGGCGAAGTCGGCGGGGCCTTCTCGGCAGCTTCGGGGGACGCCTCGCGTTTGGCGTACTCGGCCAGTGCCCGGTGGATGCCGGCCACCGAGGGGTTGTGCCCCTTGCGCTTGCCGGTGGGGATGATCAGGTCGGGCCGGATCTGCTCGGCGGACTCGCCGTTCGCGCGGCGCCGCAGCACGGTGTGCGGCATGTCGTCGGTGACGACCGGCGGTCGGCCGCCGTGCCCGCCCTTGCGAGAGGCGGTGTCGAGCCCTTCCGGTGTGGACTCGCGGATGTTCTCCCGCTCGGCACCCCGTGGGACCTGGCAGCTCAGCCGGCGCGCGCGGTCCACCGCGGCGGCGTCCACAACCGGGCACCGGCGCCGCCGACCTGGATCAGCGTTCCGGTATGTCGATCCTGACGCGCCGGGCGGAACCCGTCGATCGCGAACACCCGCTGTCCGCCGGTGATGTCGACGCCCTGCAGACCGGCCTCGTCGGCGATCAGCAGATGCTCTCCGTCGGTGAAAAAGCCGAAATCGCCGACCGACCAGGGGAACGTCGCGACCGCCTTGATCCACCGGACGCCCGCCGAGCGCAGTTCGATCGAGGTGGGGTCGAGGACGTGGACGGTACCGCTGCCGGCATCGCCCCGGTCGTACACCGCGATCCGCCCGTCGTCGATCCACACCACCGGCCGGTTCCACTCCGAGACCTCGGGATACACCGCACGACTGGGCCCGTCCTCGGACTCGTACGGGTTCTCGCGCAGCCAGGCGGTCAGGCTCCACACCGCCGGCATCCCCCACGGCTGCCACAGCGGTGAGGTCGGCACGGATCCGGTCCATGTCGGGCTCATTCTCGCGCAGGTCCGCCTCGGTATCGTCCAGCGAGAAGCCCCCTCCGGTCGTCGGCACCGGACCAACCTCACCGAGCACGCCCCCGACAGACCCAGAAGATCCAAACCGCTGACCCGCTGAGCCGGCAGGCTGTTGACCTGTGCGTTTGTGTTGCGGTCGTTGTCCGTGACGTAGCTGGTGAGGGCATTGGGGGCCTTTCGGCACAGGCCGATCGTTACCGACCCGGGATTGCTCGTCGACGGTCTCTCGGAGGGTCTCCCGGGCGTCGGCCACGTCGGCAGTCGGAGGCTGCGGAAGAGGTATCCAGTGGCACGCGCGGCGGCCTCTTCAGTAGGTTCTGCGGATGCGGCATTTCGCGGACATCGAAGACCTGTCGAGGCTCGTGCGTGACGCACTGGGAGCGGGACGCCACGTTGTCGCGGTGGACCGGTTGCGCGGGGGAAGCAAGAAAGGGGTGTACCGGGTCCGCCTGGATGGAAGCCACCCGGCGAGTGTGATCATCTACAGCTGGGCCGAAGCTGAGAACTTCTGGCCAGGCGCGCACGAAGCCGACCCGGCCGACCCGTTCGCGCCCGCCTCCGGGCTGGTACCGTTCCTGACCGCGCAGCGGAGCTTGAACAGCCTCGGGGTGCGGGTTCCGCAGGTGCTTCTGGCGGATGACAGCCGTCGCCGGTATCCGGCGGACGTCGCCGTGGTCGAGGATGGCTCCGGTGGCACGCTCGAAGCACTCTTCAAAACCGATCCCACGCGCGCCGCGGGAGCCCTGGGCGACCTCGCTGAGATGCTTGAGGTGATGCACCGGCACCAGGCCCAGCACTACGGCAGGGTGGACCTGTTGGAGCGGGACGGCTCCGCATCCGAGATCTCGTGCGAGCGAAGGGTCCTCGACCGCGCCATGCGGGACCTTGAGGAGGCGGCGAGGCGTGACGGCAGGATCGCGGCAGCCGGCACGGCATTGTGCGACCGCCTGCAGGAACTGGCTGATCGGGTGAGCCCTCGCGCGCAATACGGACTGATCCACGGTGAACTCGGACCCGACCACGTCCTGGTCGACGCCGAAGGTCACCCTGTCCTGATCGACATCGAGGGCCTGATGTACTTCGACGTCGAGTGGGAGCACGTCTTCCTCCAGCTCCGCTTCGGCGAGTGGTACCCCGCACTGGCCCGGCCCGGCCTCGATCCGCAGCGCCTCGACCTCTATATGCTCGCGATGCGTCTGTCGCTGGTGGCCGGTCCATTGCGTCTCCTCGACGGCGACTTCCCCGACCGGGCGTTCATGCAGGGGATCGCTGAGCACAACCTGAAAAAGGCGCTGGCGCTCCTGCCGTTGACGTAACCGGATACACAGGGCCGCGCCGAGCACCCGCCTACTCGACACGATCAGCTCGAACGGGTGGGCGGGGAAGCTGACGCCGGCGGTGGGGCACCGGGTGACCGTCGACAGGGTTGCTTGCGCCTGCCCGTGGTGAGTTGGTACGGGTCGTCGCGGCGCGTTGTTCGCCGAGGGGCACGGGCGAGTTGCTCGCGGAGTTGTTGGTTCTCTTCGGTGAGCCGCCGGATGCGCGCGTAGGCGGCTTCGAGCCGTCGCAGCAGCGAAGCATCCGAAGTGCGCTGACGTGCGGGAACCGGCGATATGGGTTCCCGACGGTGTGCTGCCCGTAGTCGCTCGATCTCTGCTCGCAGACCCGGCTGGGCATGGACCGGGACCGGGATACTCCGGCCTGCTTCGCGACGGTCTCGAATGTGACCGGGCGACGCCGCTCAATGCGGCACTGGGCGAGGAAGGCGGCACCCGCTCCTGGGACGACGCCCGCACGTTCGGGTTCGTCTCCGCCGGCGGCGGCAAGTGGTTCTCCCAGGGCCTGCGTCGACCGCAACCGGGTCATCGGATCAACGTCTACATCCCCAAGGTCGGGTACGTCGGGATCGGCGAAGTGTGCGGAGAACGAGCACCCTTCGCGGACGCGATGGTGGGCGACGGCCCGGTCCGCCTGGCCGAACAGCAGCTCGTCGGAAGCTACCGCCACCAGGGAGACGAGAACGATCCCGACGTGGCCGAGTACGTACTCCCCGTCCGCCGGCTCAAGACGGTCGACCGAGCCGACGCCGTGACGGCCAAGGGCATATTCGCCCTCCAACTCCCGATCTGCCGCCTCACCAACGCCGCCACACTCGCGGTCCTCAACACCGAGTTCTTCCCGGAGCAGGCCGGCCGCTGATCGCGGCCAAGTGACGTTGGCACCGACCCCGATGACACTGTCCCGAAGTCGCGGCTGTCCTCGATCCGTTCGATCGTGGCGGTTACCGCCGGCACGGACGCGCTCGAGAAGGATGACGCCGGATACATCCTCTCCTTCATGTTCGCCGCCCTCGCCGTCTGGTTGGCCGGCACGCGGGAAAACGGCTGGGCACCGAAGGAGCACGGGCCGCCCTCGAGTGGGTCCGCACCGAACTGGGCCCGGACACGGCCGAGTCCGCGATGGTGGTGGCCGGCATGATCGGCCATCCCGACGCACCCGACCCAACCGTTTGCCTGCGGTGCTCCATGCCTGGCACGGAGGGCCGGCGATCAGCCCGCTCACAGCGGTCACGAAGGGGCGGACCGGGTGGACGGCGATGTCCGTGCGCAACGTCGCGTGTCCGGCGACGAGTCGTGTCGCGCAGGCCGACTCGTCCCATTCGAGCCCGAGATCGATCGCTCCGAGTTCGCGCAGTCCCTGGCTCCAGCCACCCGGTCCGGCGAACAGGTCCAGGATCATGCGGCCTTCCCGTAGTCGGCCTGAACGGGGGTGCCGGATCGGCAGGCCCAGGGTGAGCAGCCGTCCGGGTCACCGGACTCGAGTTCCGCGTCGGCAACAGCGCCGAACACGTCGCCCTGCCGAGAGCGCCACTCGTGTCCGGTGACCCGGTCGATCGGTGCGATCGACAGCGGTGGCAGGGACCGGTGCAGATACGCCTGCCCGAGGAGCGGACTGCCCTCGGCGGTGGGGCGCGCGTTGCCCGAGCGTATGGCGGCGTCGAATGCAACGACGTCGTCCCACTCCTGTCGGGGATTCGTCGCGCAACGCTCGCCATTGCTGGTTTCCGTGGAACGGGCATGTTATTGAGACGGTCAGCTGCCTGAGGCCGTTGGGGCCAGACGACCTTTGATCGAGCCAACTGCCGCCACGGGCCACGACCCCGAAGGCCACGCTTGATGCTTTGAGCCCACGCACACACGTCGGATGAATTCGGTTGCGGTGGTGCCGGTGGGCCCGATGAGGTAACTCCATGGGAGATACCACGGAGCAGGAGCAGCGGGCGAGGGCAGAAGAAGAGCGTGTGGTCGCGGGGCAACCGGCTCCATGGCGGGGGCCGGCTGTGCTCGTGGCCCTGATGCTGGCCGCCTTCACCTTCAACACTGCGGAGAATCTGCCGGTCGGCCTCCTGGAACTCATCTCCGAAAGCCTGTCGGTATCGGTGTCGGCAGTCGGTCTGTTGGTGACCGGATACGGTGTGACGGTGGCCGTGGCGTCCGTGCCACTCGCCCACCTCGTGCGGGCCGTGCCTCGACGTCATGTGCTCACGGGAGTGCTTGCCGCGCTCGTTGTGTCCAGCCTCATTGCGGCCCTGGCGACCTCCTATTGGCTGCTCCTTGTGGCGCGACTGCTGACCGCGCTCGGCCAGGCGTTGTTCTGGGCCGTGATGGGGCCGGTCGCGGTGGGCCTGTTCGCGCCCGAGGTCCGTGGACGTGTGGTCGGGGCGCTGTCCGTCGCCGGTTCGCTCGCCCTCGTGCTCGGTGTTCCCGCCGGGACCTGGCTGGGCCGGCAGGGCGGCTGGGAGGTACCCGTCGCCGTGTTGGCGGCTCTGGGGCTCGTTTCTTTGGTGACGATCGCCGTTCTGCTGCCGACCTCGCGTCCGGAGGAAGGGCGCGCCGCCTACGGAACCAGTCCCGACGCCCGCCGGTTCAAGACCGTGTTGGTGGCCGGGGCCCTGTCCGCCACGGGGGCGTTCGCGGGATTCACCTACATCGGGAAGTTCCTGGGCGACGTGAGCGGGTTCTCCCCAGGGACGGTTGGCATCCTGTTCGTGGTCTTCGGTGTTGCGTGTCTGACCGGGGTGGGCATCACTGGGGCACTGCTGGACCGCTTTCCGCGGTCTGCGTTGGCCACAGCCGTGGCCACGCAGGCGGTGGGCATGCTCGGCCTGTACGCGGCCGGCACCGATCCGGTGGCCGCGGTGGTCTTCTTGGCGCTGATGGGCGGTGCGCTCGGGCCGGTGTTCATGACGACCCAGAACGAGATGTTGCATTGCGCGCCGGGTCGCACGGATATCGCACTCGCGGCGAACTCCGGTGCCTACAACGCCGGCATCGCGGCGGGCGCCGCGCTCGGGGCACTGATCCTGCCGCTCGCCGACGTGCGGGGCGCCTTCCTCGCCGGCGGGCTGCTGACCGTCGGGGCCTGCGCAGTGCTACTCGGGGGCGGGCTTCCGCCCGGCCGTGACGACGGACGGAACAACGGGGACGGCGACCCGACGTCTCCTGGCGGACTACGAATGGTTGCCTGATTGATGCCCGCGTGGCGTGATCGTCTCCACGAGTTGCGTCAGTGGGATGAAGCTGCCGACGGTGCCGAGTTCTTGCGGTGTCGGGCCGGCCGGTGTGGGAACGTCGGCAAGGCGCCCGGCAAGTGCGACGACTGCTTCACAGTCGCCTTCCAGCGCTTCTCGCTCGTCCTCGGTGAGGGTGAGTTGTTCGAGCATCTGGTCGATTCCGTCTTTGAGGGCCCTGGGTCGGCCCTTGCTCGATTCCTTGGGAACGTAGAACGGGCAGCGTGCGCAGGCGAGTCGATGTGGGCATTGGGCGAAGAATTCATGGCTGCAGTATCCGTCGCCGAGGTCGTAGTACTTCCATGGCCGTTCACCTCCCGCCGCAGCTCCGGTGAGGATGCTTTCGCGGTCGACCAGGACCTGGATCGTGTGCAGGTTGCGGGTGAAGCAGTCAGCCTTCCGGTAAGCGGCCGTCAAGGTCCGTTGGAGAATTTCCGCGTAGTGCCGGGTGCCGGCCGGATGCTTGTGACCGAGCCATTGTTGAAGGTCAGCCAACGTCAACGGCTCGCCGGCGTTGAGGAGTTGGGTCGCGATGGTTGTGCGTGCGCGGTGGCTGGTCAGGGCGCCGCGCGAGTCGGTCTGCGGTACTCCGGCCTTCGCACAGAGGGCGGGATGCTCGGCGCCGGCGCCGTCCAACACCGTCTACGCCTCGAGGGAGGTCTCCGGTGACGACGAGGTCGTCGTGGGCCAGGCCCCCGACGGCGAGCCTTTCCCGGCCGGGGTGGGGTGGCCAGGGGGCGGATCAGGGCAAGGTGGGTGACCGCTTGGCGGCGGGCGTCCGGTCGGCGCCTCGGCGAGTATCGTCTCCAACTCCTTGTGGCGCGTGGAGAGTTCCTCGGGCTCGTGTTCAGCCTCACGCACGGTTCCCGTACCGACGACGCCATCCGGCGGCTGCCTCGCTCACCCTCGCCGCAGGCGCGGCGATCCGCGCCCGGGATGCGCAATGATGACCCGCCCGGACAACCCGTACGCGCGAAACGCCCGCCTTCGGGACGATCCCTGTCCGAACCCGGCCGAGCGGACTGCCCCAGGCGGGTCGAGAGGGTGGTGGCGACGGTGCTCGGCCCGGGTGGGGGCGCAGGGCGCGGCCGGTGCCCGAGGGGCGGGGCGGCCGGCCGCGACGTGTCGACGGGGACGTTCGGGCCCACACGCGAACACTCCGCGACCCGGCCCACGATCCCGCCCGCCCGACCACCCGGCCGGGGTGCCGCGCCGGACCGGGGTCGTGTGTTCACCCGATCCGCCGTGCCAACCGCTCTTGGCGGCGGTGTCCGACGGCCTGCCGGGCCTGCTTGAGGACGCCGCCACGTGTCCGGTCGAGGTCGGGCCAACGCTCGGTTCCGGGGGATCTTCAAGACCGTCCAACATCGGTCGATGTTCGCCCAGTTGCCAGCCGACCGCCGGCGCCACCCGGCTGCCCGCGGCCATCCGGGATGATTTGTTCGAGTTCGCCGACACTCGCGGCTTAACGACTGGAACTTCCGGCCGCGTGTACTAGGATCCGCCGCTAGCATCACTCGATCGACCGTTTCACCCAATCGATGAGGAGGCCCGATGATCGGCGTGCTCGTGACTTTCACACAGACCGACAAGTTCGATCGTTCAACCCTCGCAAGGATTGCCGACGAACTCCGAGGGCCGTTCGAAGGCATGGCCGGCCTTCGCTTCAAGAGCTTCACGCTCGACGAAGACGGCGTTCAGGCAAGGAACTTCTACGTGTGGGATGACGAGGAGAAAGCCCGGGCCTTCTTTACGGAGGAGATCGTCGAAAAGGTGACGGAAATCTACGGCGTCCCGCCTAAAATCGAATACCTCGATATCCTGGGGTTCGTCGACAACTCCGGCACCTGATTCTCAAGGTGGAGAAGCGCCACCCGGAGATCCGCATCGTGTGGTCGGACGCGGCGAACATGACGCTCAACGTGCAGGACGATGCGTGTGGTCACGACGCCTCCTTCTTGCGCCGGCGCTCGGCAGCGCTGGTCAGGAGCCTGGTGTGCATCGCGCAGTGAACGTCACGGCGCCCAACAGCAGGACATGGCCTTCGCGTTGGGCCCGCAGGTGCACAATCGCGGTCCGGCCGCGGCCGGTGGCGAGCGGTCGGCGTGACGTTGACCCTGCCGGCGGAGTCTGTCGGCGACGCCGGATGCATCGAGCAGACCTGCCACCGCAAGTTCCCCGGCACCCAGTCGGCGCCGGCCGCGGAGCCGAGCATGATCTCGGGTATGAATCGCTTGCCGTAATCATGACGCAGCCGCGGTCCGGGACACGCCGAAACATGCCAGGTCGCCCCCGTGCGGATGACCGCCTCACCGGGGTTGATGCCGGCCGCTTTCACCCAAACGAGGACCTGCCCGTCCCCGGGAACCGGGCGTTCCACCTTGTCGACCCGCAACACGTCAATGCCGCCGAACTCGTCGTACCTGACCGCCATGGGCACGATCTCTCTCAGCCGACTCGCTGAAGCTGACAGGGGTGTGGGCTACGCCCGCCGGAGTTCGAGCACGGGAATGATGCGGATTCCGGCAGTCTGACGTGCGTACTCGGCAAAGCCGGGGTAACGCCGCGCCTGCTCGGCGTAGATGCGGTCGCGTTCGGCGCCGCTCAGGTCGCGGACGGTCACCTGGTAGGTCGCACTGCCGCGTTCGATGGTGCCCTCACCGGCGGCGGTCAGGTTGCGGTACCAATCCGGGTTGGTGGGTGCTCCGCCCTTGGTTGCGAAGACGTAGACGATGTCCGGCGCGGTGTCGTGCGGCAGGTACATCGTCGGGCTGACGTGCTCCTGCCCGCTCTTGCGGCCGCGGTGATGGACAAGGACCAGCGGAGCGCCCTCGAAGACCCCGCCGACCCTGCCCTTGTTCGCTCGGAACTCTGCGATGATCCTCGCGTTCCGGTCGAGTGCTTCACTCATGTCGAACTCCTGTCGTTCACGATCCGGATGGAGGACATGGACTTGTCCACTGCCCCCTGCGACGTCACCCCCGCCCCGTGCGACATCGCCGACCCGGTCCTCTCCTGCCTGACAAACTCCGGGCACCGCCGTCCCGGCGGTGATACCGCGTCAGCCCAGCGCGCGGTCGAGGTTGAAGGCGGCGCTGATCAGCGAGAGGTGGGTGAAGGCCTGGGGGAAGTTGCCCAGCTGTTCTCCGGTCGGGCCGATCTCCTCTGCGAACAGACCGAGGTGGTTGGCGTAGGTGAGCATCTTCTCGAAGGCGAGCCGAGCCTCCTCCAGCCGGCCTGCGCGGGCCAGCGCCTCCACGTACCAGAAGGAGCAGATCGAGAAGGTGCCCTCGGGGCCGTGCAGGCCGTCCGGGCTGGCGGCGGGGTCGTAGCGGTATACCAGCGAGTCGGAGACCAGGTCCGTGGTGAGCGCGTCCAGGGTGGAGAGCCACTTGGGGTCGGTGGGCGAGACGAACTTGGCCATCGGCATCATCAGCAGCGAGGCGTCCAGCACGTGGTCGTCCAGCCCCTGGACGAACGCCCCTCGCTCGGCCGACCAGCCGCGCCGCATGATTTGCCGGTAGATCGCGTCCCGGGACTCCCGCCAACGGGGCAGGTCCGCCGGCAGACCGCGGCGGTTCGCCATGCGCATCGCGCGCTCAAGCGCCACCCAGCACATCAGCCGCGAGTACACGAAGTTCCGCCGGCCCGCCCTGGTCTCCCACACCCCTTCGTCGGGCTGGTCCCAGTGCTCGCACAGCCAGTCCACCACGGCACCGACCTCGTCCCAGCGGTCACTGCTGATCGGCTGCCCCCACTTGTCGTAGAGGTAGATCGAGTCGATCAGCGCCCCGTAGATGTCCAACTGGAGCTGGCCGGTGGCGGCGTTGCCCACCCGGACCGGTGCGGAGCCGAGGTATCCCTCCAGGTGCGGGAGCTCGTATTCGGGCAACTCGACGCGGCCGTCGATGCCGTACATGATCTGCAATGGACCGCTCTCCCCCGTGCCCCGCAGGATGCCCCGCTCGGAGATGAACCCCATGAACGCCTCGGCCTCCGAGGTGAACCCCAGGCGCAGCATCGCGTAGACGCAGAAGGCGGCGTCACGGACCCAGACGTACCGGTAGTCCCAGTTGCGCTCGCCGCCGATCTGCTCGGGCAGGCTCGTGGTCGGTGCGGCGACGATCGCACCGGTCGGCGCGTAGGTGAGCAGCTTCAGCACCAGTGCGGAGCGGTTCACCATCTCCCGCCACCGCCCGTGGTAGCGCGAACCGGCGAGCCAGTGGCGCCAGAACCGGACGGTGGCCTCGGCCTGCTCCTGCGCCTCGGCGCGTGGGCACGACCGGGCCGGGACGCCGTCGCCGATCTGGTCGAGGGCGAACACGTTGGACTCGCCCTCAAGGAGCTTGAAGTGCGACCACACGTCCAGGCCGTCGCTCTCCAGGGGTGCGGTGGCGGTCAGCGCGAGCGTCAGTGACGGGGAGCGGAACACCGCCGTGTGGCCTTCGAGGTGCGTGGTATGCGCTTCGGCGCCGTAGCCGAAACGAGGGGCGATCCGCGCCCTGAACGGGAGGGTTCCGCGGACGCAGATCACCCGCCGGATCAGCCGGTGCCGGGCCGCCTCGCGCGACTCGTCGACCACGGGCATGAAGTCCTGGATCTCCGCCACCCCGTCCGTGGCGAAGAACCGCGTGATCAGCACGTTCGTGTCGGGGAAGTAGAACTGCCTGGTGCGGGTCGGGACCTCGGCGGCCAACTCGAACGACCCGCCCCGGTCGGCGTCGAGGATGGACCCGAAGACGCTGGGCGCATCGAAGCGCGGGCAGCAGTACCAGTCGATGGTGCCGTTCGTACCGACCAGGGCGGTCGTACGAAGATCACCGATCAGGCCGTGCTCGGAAATCGGGAGGTAACGGGAGCCGTCCGCCTGCTCGAAACCAGTCGTGTCGAACGCCATACCGGCCTCCCTGCCACTGTGGCCTGGGCCTGGGCCTGGAGATGAATCCTTGCTTTTCATGCTAGCCCGCCACGTGAGGCGGGGGCCTGACGGAGCCCGTGCCGCAGGACTCGGCAGCCGCCTCGCTCACCGCATTCGTGAGCAGAGATGATCGGTAGCAGGGTCGCAGTGGCCGGGACGCCGATCTCACGGGGTATGGCGCCGGCCGGGGTGGGAACGTCGACGAGCCGTTCCGGCAGTTGGTCGAGCGCGGCTCGGCCGTCGTCGACTGCGGCCTGCTCGTCGTCGCCGAGGGCCCCGGCAACGACGGGTGCGGGCATTTCCAGTACGTGTTGTCGGATCGCGGCTGTGCGGCCGGCGGTGGTGGGAACGCCAATGTCGTTGATGAGTCCCGCAAGGACGTCGGGGTGCATCGGCTGTCCGGCTCGGCGACCGGGGAACTTTCTGACACCGTTTTATGGGCATGGTCCGGCGCAGATCCGGCCGCGAAGCTCCGCCAAGCGATCTTGCTTATTAATCGGTCGGTTGCTGGGCATCTCCGTCCCAGTCGCGGAGCCCGGCATGCTGATTACCGGGGTCGGCAGTGTTCGCCTGTTCGCCAGTTCGCGGTGGCGGCGGCCATGACGGTGCTGAGCCTGTCCCGGGCGCTCACCAGATCGCCGATCCGGCTGTCGATGCGATCCCGTTCCGCCGAAAGCCGGTCGAGCAGCTCCGGCGTGGCCTCGCCGTTCACGACACACGGCAGCAGGTCCGCGATCGACTTGCTCGGCAACCCGGCGGCGTACAACTGCTGGATCAGCCGGACACGGTCGACCGCGCTGTCCGGGTACTGCCGCTGACCGCCGGGGCTGCGTTCCGAGGCGAGCAGGTTCCGTTCCTCGTAGTAGCGCAGCGCCCGAACGCTGACTCCTGCCCTGGTGGCGAGGTCACCGATACGCATCATGTCTCTCCGATGTGAGCCGGACCACACTTCTTGCCTCTGACGTCAGCGTCAGGTCTTAGCGTATCCCGCGACGGCTCGCCCCCTCCGCCCAGACGGAGGACGAGACCGTGACCAGCCTGTTCGACAGCTTCCCCATCGGAAATGCGAAGGAAGATCCGCCCATGACCGCATCACACGCGCCGGCCACCGACGTGGCCGTCACCGCCCCCGCCCCCATCGTCTCGGTGAAGCCGGTGGTACTGGAAGCTCCGGGCCGTGGCGAGGGCCTGCAGGTGAGAATCTCCGCGCCGACAACGGGGAGCGAACTGCCGATCATCGTCTTCTCGCACGGCTTCGGGTCGTCCTTGAACGGCTACGGTCCCCTGGTCGACTTCTGGGCCGCTCACGGTTTCGTGGTGATTCAGCCCACCCATCTCGACTCCAGGACCGTGGGTCTTCCCCAGGACGATCCCCGCACACCGCGACTCTGGCGCTTCCGCGTCCAGGACATGAAGCGCATCCTCGACCGGCTCGACCTGCTGGAGGCCGCCGTTCCCGGTCTCGGCGGGCGCCTGGATCGAAGCCGCATCGCCGCGGCCGGACACTCCTTCGGTGGCCAGACGGCGGGCAATCTGCTGGGCCTGCGCGTCCTCGATCCGGTGAGCCAAAAGGCGGAAGACCTGTCCGACCCGCGGATCAAGGCGGGCGTGTTGCTTGCCACGGCCGGCAGGGGCGGAGCCGACCTGACCCCCTTCGCGGCCGAGAACCTCCCGTGGTTGAAGCGACCGGACTTCGCACACATGACCACGCCGACCCTCGTGGTCGCGGGAGACAAGGACGAGTCACCGCTGTCCGTCAGAGGGCCGGAGTGGCTCGCCGACCCCTACCACCTGAGCCCGGGGCGCAAGAGCCTGCTCACCCTGTTCGGGGCAGAACACTCCCTCGGCGGAATCGCCGGCTACGAAGTCCGGGAGACAACGGACGAGAACCCCGCGCGCGTGTCCCTGATCCAACGGGTCACCCGGGCCTACCTTCGCCACGCGCTGGGCATCGAGGACGCCGGCTGGACGACGGCGCAGAACGCTTTGTCGCAGAGCGTCGCCCCCATGGGGCGGATCGAATCCAAGTGAAACTCCGCAAAACGAACCACCTCCGGGGCGCCGCGGGCGGCGAAGGTGGCGTTCGCGATGTTCACGGCGATGGCGCGGGCCGCCTCCGCCGACGGGTACCGCCGCCGTACGTGGCGCAGTCTCGCCTGACCCGGGCTTTCGCCGAGCGGATCACATCCTCCACCATGGCCGCACTGCGAGATCGAGGCGCGCGGCATGTTCAGGTCGACCTCGCCGTATGGGCGCATGCCACGGCGGACATTCCGCCGGCAGATCCCGCCAGACCAGGTTGTTGCGTTACCGGCCATCGGTCGGCCCCCACGAACATCCACATCACATCGAACGACCATCCCATCCTTCGGACACGGCCTGGCTCGCCTCGCGTACCCCACTCGCGATGTATGGGACGCGCGTTGGTGGCGACGCGAACCGCCGGCGAGCGACGTCCCCGTGGCGCGTCGAAGACCGGGACAAGGGCCGCTACTTCCGCGCCTCACCGTTTGAAATCGTCCGGCTTGTCGGCGTCGGGGGCCTGAGTGCTCCGAGATGGGCCGGATCGGCGGTCGCAGCGCTACCAGACGACCGGGCCGTTCGTGTCGAAGAAGCCGCCGGTGGGGCCGTCGGCGCCGATCATGGCCATGCGGACGACGATCTCCGCTCCTTCCTCGACGCTTTGGGTGCCTCGGTGGCCGTTGAGGTCGGTGGCGGTGTAGCCGGGGTCGACGGCGTTGAACCGGATGGCGGGGAGAGCCTTGGCGTACTGCGCGGTGACCATGACCAGCGCGGTCTTGGAGGAGTTGTAGTCCAGGACCGTCACCTGGGACTCCACCCGGTCGGGGTCGGCGCAGGCCGCCAGGGAGCCCAGGCCGCTGCTGACGTTGACCACGACTGGGGCGTCGCTCGCTTCCAGCAGCGGCAGGAAGGCGTGCGTGACGCGCACGACGCCGAAGACGTTCGTGTCGTACGTGGTCATCATGTCGGCCCCAGTGACCTCGCCGACCCGGCCCAGCTTGCCCGCGCCGACGATCCCGGCGTTGTTGACCAGGACGTCGAGGCCATCGGCATCGGCCCGGACGAACGCGGCGGCAGCCTTGACGGAGTCCTCGTCGGTGACGTCGAGTCGGACGAAGCGGGCACCGAGCGTCGCGGCCGCGGTGCGACCCCGGTGGGCGTCGCGGCACCCGACGTAGATGGTGTGCCCGGCCTCGACCAGACGGCGTGCGGTCTCGAAACCGAGGCCCTTGTTCGCTCCGGTGATCAGTGTGGTGGTCATGTGCTCACTCCTTGCTCGGCGGCGTGGGTACGCCTCCACCTTCGGCGCATCGCAGAGCGACAGGCAGTGCCCGCTTCAGCCGGTGGACTGGCAGTACCAGGCCGGCCGGCCACGGCGTCGCGATACTGGGACGATGAGCGAATCCAGAGAGCTGGGCAGAGCCTTGCACGGTTGGCGGGACCGGATCACCCCCGCGACGGTCGGCCTTCCCGCCGGCGGGGTACGTCGGGCCGCCGGACTGCGCAGGGAGGAACTGGCCCAACTCGCCGGCCTGTCGGTGGACTACATCACCCGCCTGGAACAGAGCCGGGCCACCTCCCCGTCGGTCCAGGTGCTGAGCGCGCCGGCCCGCGCCCTGCGGCTGTCGGCAGCCGAGCGTGAATACCTGTTTCTCCTGGCCGGCCAGCCGGTGGCGGGCCCCGGACAGGTGTCGGCGCACACCCACCCGGGGTCCGCAGGTTGCTCGACCAACTGGAGGGCTCACCGCTGAGCGTGTATGACGTCGCCTGGAATCTGATCCTGTGGAACCCGCTGTGTGCCGCCCTGTTCGGGGACGGATCAGCGCTTCGCGGACGCGAACGCAACATCGTCTGGCGGCACTTCGCCGGTCTGTCGAGCCGGGTGAGCCACACCCCCGAGCAGGAAGCGCGCTTCGAGGCAGCCGTGGTCGCCGACCTCAGGGCAGCGACCGCCCGCTACTCCGCGGATTCGGGACTGCGCTCCCTGATCAAGGACTTGCGAGATGTCAGCACCGAGTTCGCGCGCCTATGGGACACGGCATCGTGGGCGTCCACGAGTCGGACACCAAGACCGTGCATCACCCCGATGTCGGCACATTCACCTTCGACTGCGACGTACTGAACGCTCCCGGGAGCGATCTGCGCATCGTCGTCTACACCGCCGCTCCCGGCAGCGACACCGCCGACCGGCTCAGGCTCCTCAACGTCATCGGTACCCAGGTCATGACCGAAGACAGCATCACCGGATGACAGTCGGCGAGCGCACGCCGTCCCGTCGGCCGCCAACGCGCCGGCGCCACGCCCGCGAACGATGCGTCACAAAGGACGCCGACGCGAAAGGCGACCGGAAGTTCGCCGGTCTTGAACCGTGCCGCCGTACCCCTCACGCCGCGCCCCTGCCGCTCCGGAATTCGCGACTTCGGAGAGTGACAGCGGTCGGGCGCAGCAAGCCCTCCTGGTATCAGGTGGCCACCGCGTCGACGCGTTCATCGCCCACGTCAACACCACCGCCCACCACACCGGCCTCGAACCCATCCCGGTGTCCCCGGTGAGGCCGCACATGTTCCGCCGCACCATGAGCATGCTCGCCGCGCGCGAACCCGACGCCGAAATCGCCCTGGGCCTGCAACTCGAACACGCCGCCCACCGCGCCCTGGCCAACCGCCTCCACGGCTACGCCCAGGCGGATCCGGCGTGGGCCCGCGAGTTCGACAACGACCTCACCGACGCCGCAGCCGGCCGCCTGAGCCGACCGCCGCCACGAGGGCCTGGATCGGGTGAACGCCCTCCTCGACACCCCACCCGCCCCATCCGGCGGGGCCCTACGAGGCCACGTCGCCGACGCGCACACCGTCGTCCACCTGTGGCGTGACGCGTTCCCGAACCGGCACTGGGGCACCCTCAACCACTGCCTGTTCGACCCCGAACAGGCCGAATGCCACCGGCCCCTACCCAAGAGCGACCGCAGCGCCGGTCCGGTCATCGGCGCCTGCCATCCCGCCCGCAGAGCGTGGACGGGGGACTGCGATCGGAATCGGAGCGGCTCGTCCGATCGGGTGATCCGAGGTCGAAAGGGGCGACCGTTCGTCGAGAATGATGCCCGGGCATCGGCGGCGAAGCCTGGGGAAGGGGTCGGTGGTGGCTGAACGGCGTGTGGGTGTCCTGTTCTCCTCGGCGGCGTTCGCCGTCCGTCTTGCCTGGCTGGCCGATCGGCGGGCGCTGATCCATGTGGTCCTGGTGCAGGTTCTCCTGGCGGGCGCGATGGCCGGGGGGCTGGTTGTGGTGCAGGCGGTGCTCGGGTCGGTGCTGGCGCACGGTCCCGCGGCGGCCGGGCGGTCGCCCGTGCTGGTGCCCGCCGTCGTCGTGCTGCTGGTGGCGGGTGCCGCGGTGGGTGCCCTGCGGTTGTCCGGGGCGGCGCGGATGGCGGTGCTGACGGTGAAAGTGGACCGCCTGGTGGCGGGGATGGTGCTGGAGGCCGCGGCGGCGGCCGAGCTGCCGCGATTCGAGGAGCCGGACTTCCACGACCGGCTACAGCGGGCGGTGTTCGCCTCGCGCCGCCAACCCGCGATGGCCGTCGTCCTCCTCGTCACCGCCTTCCAGGCGGCCTTGACCGTGGTGGCGGTGGGCGGAGCCTTCGTGGTCATGGCGTGGTGGCTGCTCCCGCTCGTGCTGCTCGGCGCCCTTCCCGCGATCAGGGCGGCCGGCAACGAGCACAGCGCCCACCACGACCTGCACCACGGACTGTCGGAGAATCGGCGGCTGCGGGAGTACCTCGAACGTCTGCTCACCGGCCGGAACGAAGCCAGGGAGATCCGGGCCCTGGACCTCGCGGGAGTCCTGACCGGGCGCTGGCAGGACCAGTACGAGCGCGAGATCCGGGACACCGAGGCCCTGCTGAAGGCTCACGCCCGGCGCCGGATGGCCGCCCAGGCCACCGGAGCGACGTTGACCTGCCTGGCGGTCGGCGGTTTGTGGTGGATGGCCGTGCGTCACCTGCTGCCCGTGCCCGTGGCCGGTGCTGCCGTGGCTGGAGTGTGGCTGCTCTCGGTACGGCTCAACGCGTTCGCGGGCATGCTCACCGGTATCGGCGAGAACCTGCTCCGCCTCACCGATCTGAGCAGCTTCACCACCCCCACCTCCGACTTCTCGACCGCGGCGACGGCGCCGACATCACGGCGGAAACCTTCCACGAGGACGGAACTGGGGCTGTTGCGCGCCGAGCGCCTGAGCTACACCTACCCCGGCGCGGGTGTCCCCGCGGTGCGGGAGGTGAGTCTGGAGCTGCGGCCGGGGCAGGTCGTGGCCCTGGTGGGGGTGAACGGTTCGGGCAAGACGACGCTCGCCAATCTCCTGGCCGGGCTCCACCCGCCGGACGGCGGCCGGCTGCTGCACGACGGGGAACCGGTCACGGACCTCGCGGCCCATCGCGAGCGGACCGCGGTGGTCTTCCAGGACTTCACCCGCTACAGGCTCCCGGCCCTGGACAACATCGCCTTCGGCCGCCCCCACGCCGCCGCCGACCCCCGGCGAGCACGGGAAGCGGCCCGGCAGGCCGGGGCACTGGACTTCCTCGAAGGACTCCCGGACAGCCTGCACACCCCGCTGGGCAAGGAGTTCACCGGAGGCGCGGACCTGTCCGGCGGGCAGTGGCAACGCCTGGCCCTGGCCCGAGCCTTCTATCGCGACGCCCCCCTCGTCATCCTCGACGAACCCACCGCCGCCCTCGACGTCCAAGCCGAGGAGCAGCTCTTCACCCGCCTGCGCCGGCTGTTCGCCGGCCGCACGGTGGTCCTGATCTCGCATCGGCTGCGCAGCGTCCGCCATGCCGACCGCATCTACGTCCTGCAGGCCGGCCGCGTGATCGAGGAGGGCAGTCACGAGACGTTGCTGCGGGCGGGCGACCACTACGCGACCCTCTTCCGCACCCAGGCCGACGCCTACCGGGACACCGTCACCCCGTGACCCGCCGGCCACGGCCGCCATCACCCGATCGGAGATTCCCAGGTCGCGTCACCGGATTCGACACGAATGGGTGATGGACTCCTGCGCCGCCGACCCCGCATGGTGTTCGCATGATTACTTATCCGCAGGAGACGCGCCCGCTCACCCCCGACCCGGAGACGGTCGCGGAGATCGAGGAGATCTTCACCGACGCCTTCATCGCCCCCACCGCCTGCCGAATCCAAGGAGAAGGCTGCACCGGGTCCACCGGCTGTTGCCCCGGACTCGTGTGCGTGTCCACCAACGGCTTCAGCGGCTTCTGCCAGCAGCCGTAGCGATGCTGTCGCCCGGGGTGGTCGTGGCCGAGTTGGACGGCGGCGGGGTCCTGCTGGACACCGGCAGGCCCGCCGCGGCCTACCTCGGCCCGACCGCCCTCGGCTGGCTCCGCGGCCGCCCTCCCGCCGCCGAGCACCACGTCCAGCACGCACGCTGTCTCACCCAATGGCGCGCCGCCGGCCTCATCGCACCGGGCGGCGAGCCCGCCGCACCCGCGGTGCACGGCGACCTGGAGGCGGAGGCCGCCGACTGCGCCGCGTGGGTGCCGCATCCCGTGCTCGTGGTGGCGATGGCCGTCGACTGCGGCTTCTGCACCCAACTGACCGCCGATCTGGCGGCGAACGCCCACAGCCTCACGCGTTCGCACGCTTCCGTGCTTGTGGTCGAGGCCGACGGCACCCGGTCGCTCGGCCGGCGCCCGGTCGAACCCGTACCCCGGCGCCTGACCCGCCTCGGTCGACTCGCAGCGCACCGGGGCACGCCCACCGCCGTGCTCCTGGCCCCGGATCAACCGGCCCGGGTCTCGACCGGATTCGACGAGGTCAGCCACGCCCTGGTCGCGCTCAGCGGCGCGGATCCGCAGGTCACGGTCGTCGAGGCACCCACCAGCTGTTCGGTGGACCTCGCCGCCCGGCCCGTCGACGCGGTCCTCACCGCCCGGGTCGACGGCACACGTGTGGGCATCGCGGTACGCGGCCACGAGCCCCGCCGGATCACCGAAACCGCCACCGGCGGCATCGTCGACGACGGCTACACGCCCGTCACCCTCACCGTCGAACGCCCCGACACCTTCTACCTCCTCTTCCGCGGCGGCGAACTCCTCACCCGAGCCCGCACCCCCGTCGCCCTACGGCAGACCCTCGCCGCCGTCCTCGCCGGCTACGCCGACCACGCCCGTGCGCTGCCGGGCAGGATCCCGCTGCTGTGCGGGGCCGCCGTGCACGCCGACGGGCACGCGATCCTCTTCCCCCGTACCTGGATGTCCGACCTCGTCAAACGCACCCGACGACTGGAACAGGCCGGCTGGCAGGTGCGACCCGAGCCCTACACCACGCTGCGGACCGCCCCCGGCACCGGCATCCCCCACCTGACCACGCCGACCCGACCCGACCAAGGAGGCCCGGCGGTCACCGCGGTCCTGACCGGGGCACCCCAGGCCGGCGGCCCGCCGACACGGGCCTGGCTGCTGGCATCCATCGTCAACTGGATCGCCCGCCCCGCCACCACCGACGCCGTCCACGCCCTGGCGGCATCCCTGCGGCCCCTGCCCGTACTCACCGGCACCTGGCAAGAAGCCCTCACCCACCTGACACACCGAGACCACGCCCGCGAAGACCACCCGCGCGCCGGGCACGTCCCCCCGGGCGGCTCGGGCAGGCGGGAACGGTAGCCGCAAACGGGCATGCCCGGCGTGCGAAATCGCGGCAGCGTCGCGTCCGAGCCGTGCCGCGCGAACACGTCGAACGGTCGGGGCCGACGACGTGGCGCACGATTCGGGCTCGGTGTCGTGCCCGCCGACTCCCGGCAGAGGCAGGGTACTCGGCCGGCGAGGCGGGTCCGGGCGCGGGCCGTGTCGGGGATGCGGTGGGCGTGGTCGGTCTCGTTCGGTGAACCGCCCGCGGCCTCGGGCCGGGCGCCGGCAAGGTGCGCGGGTTGTGAGTGCCGGAAACCCCATCCGCGCCGGTCGGGCGGCATGTCGGTATTCATGGATGGTGCCGCCGAGCCGGTCCCGTCTGCGGATGCGCAACCGCTCGAGTTCGTCGGGGTCGGTGATCGGCTTCGCACCGCGCGGGCACACTCCCCCGTCTCGCGTCCCACCTCCATCAGCGCGCCGTCGGACGGATCGGCAGCCTCACCCGTCTGATCCGCCAAGCCGCGATCATCGCCATCCTCGACGGCACCGAACGCATCACCAAAACCAGCCTCGACCGGATCCGCCTCACCCAACAGCCGCACCGAGGGCGTCCCGTCGGGGCGGACGGCGCGGGCCGGGCGGACCGGTTCCGCACACTGCCCTCGCGGGTCGGCCGCCTCGTCCAGGGCGTCCACGACGAGTTGTGGGAGCCGTTCGAGCGAGTGGTACCCCAGGCGCCTTCACAGCGCAACACGGCCACCGATCCACGAGGAAAGGCCCAACTCATGAGCTGGAGTGTCAAGCGGCGAGTGCGTGGGCTCGGTGGGACCAGGCTGTCGCCTCGTCGTACGGTGTGCCGGTTTTCAGGCAGCCGCGCAGGATGCCGACGAGCGGGTTGGCGAGTTGGCACAGGGCCGGATCGAATTCGATGCCACGAGCTCGTTGCGGGCCGTTCACGAGTGAGGTTGACGAGCGGGAACGGGTCGAACCGATGCTCGGTTTCCCGTGTGTTCAGTGATCGCCTCCCACCGGCCGTGAGCCTGCTCAGAGTCCGCGAAGTGCATTCCAGAGGTCGTCGTATGCGCTCCAGCACTCGACGGTGCCGTCGCTGTTGAGAGTGCCCATGTACCAGTCGTCATCGTCGACGGCCTTCACGACGCAGAGGCCGTGGAAGCCCAGGACGATCTCCGGCTGTAGGACCTCGTCCGGACCATGTGGCCGGGGCTCGGCGTAGGCATCGCCGTGCACCCGGCCGACGTCGCCGAAGTCCTGTTCCAGGCCCGCCCCGTCGATCTGCCGAAGATCCTCGACGGCACACCGCCGGGACTGGCCGTCGGCGCCGCCCCGCTGCTGCTCCTCGACGCCGTCGTCCGGTTGTTGCGGTTGCTCGACCGGCCCCAGGACATCGGTGTACTCGCACCGATGACCAAACGAGAGATCCTGTGGCGGCTCATCACCGGCGAACAGGGCGCCATCGTCCGCCAATTCGGCCTGCCCGACAGCAGCCTCAACCACATCGCACGGGCAGTGCAGTGGATTCGCGCCAACTACGCGGAGCCCTTCCGCGTCGAGGACGTGGCGCACCTGGCGGGTATGAGCGTGTCCGCGTTCCACCGCAGCTTTCAGACGGCCACGGCAATGAGTCCCATCCAGTTCCGGAAGCAGATCCGGCTCCAGCAGGCCCGGCTGCTCCTGGTCTCCGACGCGCACGACATCGCCGGAGTCAGCCGCCGGGTCGGCTACGACAGCGCCTCGCAGTTCAGCCGGGAATACCGGCGGCAGTTCGGCGCACCGCCCAGTCGGGACGCCACACGTCTGCGCGCCTTCGCGTCGACGTCCGCGCCTTGACTCCCGGCCGGGATCCGTTCCGGCCGCTCGGCGAGCACACGCCGGGGAAGGTGGCCCGCCTGAGCCTCCATGGCCCCAATGAGGCAGTGCGTCCTGGGGACCGATTGGGGACCACACGCCATGCACGAAACGGCACAATACGATGGAGTTCGAACGTCGTATCGTGCAGCAAGGTGCCCCTGACCTGCAGAAGCACCTCATCTCCTTGACTTGGAGTCGAGGCGCTCGGCTCGCTAGGGTCGGGGGATGGTCGAGGGCAAGCAGGCGCCGAAGCGCAAGAGCCGGGCGAAGCCCGAGGCGATCGAGGAGCAGCCGATCGGAACACCGCGCGAAGCGCCGCTCGCCGCATCGGCCGACGCATCGACCGACGCATCGACCGAAGCGACGGCCGGGGCCGGGCGCGGCCGGGTCGCGAAGGCGCGTCCCTCGAACCGGCGCGGCACCGGCACCGGACCGGGCACCGCGGCCCGGGGCGAACGCCGACGGCAGTTGCTCACGGCGGCGATCAAGCTCTTCTCCGAGCGCCCGTACGAGGACATCTTCATCGCCGACATCGCCGACGCGGCGGGCGTCGCACACGGCCTGCTCTTCTACTACTTCAAGGACAAGCGCGGCATCTACCTCGAAGCCCTCAAGCAGGTGATGAGCGACCTCCAGGAGTTCCAACGCCCGCGTCCGGACGAACTCACCACCCAAGAACGCCTGCGCGGCACCATCCGACGCCACTTCGACTACCTGGGCCGGCACCACCACACCTTCATCGGCCTACGCGGCCTGGACGATCCCGACGTCCGCCGAATCTCCGAGTCGGCGCACACCGCCGGCGTGGGCCTGATCCTGCAACTCTTCGACCTCGACCCCACCCCGCCCCCGATCGTGCGCGCCGCGCTGCGCGGCTGGGTCGGCTTCCTGGACGAGATCACCCTCGACTGGCTGGCCCACGACGACGTGTCCCTGGACGACATCGTCCGCATCACCATCGAGGTACTCACCGCCGCCCTGAGCAGCGTCGAGGACCACCACCCCGGCATCGCCGCGGTCCTCGCCGAGATGCGCTCCTCGCCGAACTGAAACCGGCAACACCTCCCGGCAACGCGGCCGATGTGCACGGCAGTCGGCCACGCCTCAGGGCAACTCGACCTCCACGAGACCGACTTCGGCGCCTGCGTCGACGCCCTTCGCATCACGACCGTCGCGAGCAGCCGGACAAGCGACAACGGGTGAGCCCTTCGCCCGGCCGTACAGCAATGGGCACGATCGAACGATGACCACACACACCCCGGACCCCGCCGTTCACCGGCCCCCTCCACCGAGGCCGGCGCCACCCGCGGTCCCAGTGGTACTCGCCGAAAAAGCAACGAAGTAGCCCCTGACCTGCCGGCATTCCCCGCTCCTGTTCAGATGCCGCTGCCGAGGGCGTTGCCGCGGTCCTTCGCCGGACCACGACCGAGGGCGTCCACCGTCGGATCGGGCGCGGTGGTGTGAAGGGGCGGCTCGTTCACAGGGGTAGCCGCGCGCCGACGCCGTACTCGAGCGCATGATGCATGATCGCGTGACCCACCGCGATATCGCAGACGGCCATGCCGATGTTGCTGTTGACGATGATCTCGTCGGCGTTCTCCCGACCGGGCTTCACACCGGCCAGCACCTCGCCGGTCTCGGCGACGACCTCGGGCAGGCCGTCGGGGAAGTACCCCATCGACGCGAACAGTTCGTGTTCCTCGATGCTGTCGACGATGTACTTGTCGGCGCGGTGGGCGGTGCGCGGGTCCCAGAAGGTGTTCAGGTCGCACGGCAGGATCGTCTGACCGGCGGTCACCCACTCGTCCTTCACCACCGCGAGCGGCTGATGCAGGATGACCGTCGCCGAGCTCAGCACCTGCGCGCTCTTGACGATCGCTTCGGGCGATTCACCCTTGACGATCCGCAGGCCCAGTTCGGGCCGCAGCTTCGCGATCAGCGCGTCGGCGGCCGCCTCGTTGGTGTCGTAGACGTGGATGGTCTCCAGTTCGGGCATCGCCAGGGCCGCGTAGCGGACATGCTCGATGCCCTGCACGCCGCAGCCGAACATCGCGAACGTGGTGGCGTCGGGGTGCAACGCAGCGGCGGCCAGAACCGTCACCGCCGGGGTGCGCATCGCGGTCAGCCACGCCGAGTCCATGACGGCCAGCGGCACACCGCTGTCCACGTCGTTGAGGACGAGCAACCCGGTGGTCTGCGGGAGGTCGAACGTGCGCGGGTTGTCCGGGTAGCACTCGATCCACTTCATGCCCACGATCCCCGGCCCCGGCAGGTAGGCGGGCATGGCGTGGTAGAAGACGTTGTCGTACGGGTGGACGCCGATCTTGGCCGGCATCTCGTAGCGACGACTGCCGTGCTCGACCAGGGCTTGGCGGGTCAGCTCCAGGATGGTGTCCCGCGTCAGGTGCAGGCGTTCGACGTCCTGCCGGGACAGGTAGAGCAGCTCCGAGCCGATCTGCAACCGGCTTGCGACACGCTCTCGGTCGGTGGGGAGGGTCATCTGTGGGTTTCCTTCGGGCTCGATCCTCACCCGGCGGCCACCGGCCGGGGTCCGTACAGCCTCCAGCCACTGGGCCCCCACCGGCATCGGCACCGATCAGGAACCTCCCCGGCGTTGTTCCTCTCCCCGTAGCAAAGCCGGGATGCCGCTGTCGAGGAGGCGCTGCATCTTCAGTCCCAGGTGCAAGGTCAACCGATCACGGCCGTTCTTCAGGTTCCACCCGGTCTTGTTCTCGATCCGGGCCAGCCGGTAGTACAGCGTCGTCCGGTGGATCATCAGCCGCGCCGATGCCGTCGCGGTGTCCCCCGCGGCATCCAGGAACACCTCGGCGGTGTGGGCCAGCGAGTCGGCGCGTCCACCGGTACCGAGATCGGCGATCCGGGGCGGCACGACCGGCTCGGGAGATGCCACGGCGGCGAGCATGAGCGGACCGTATACACCGGTGTCCCGCCAGGAGGAAACCGGTGCCAACTCCGGGAACTCGGCGGCGGCGAAAGCCGCCAGGACGGCTTGGCGCAGGAGATCCGGAGCCTGACCGAGCGAGCCGGTGTTGCTCACACCGACGAAGACGCCATCGCCTCGCGCGTCGCGCCGCCGCACACCTTTCCGGATCGCCTCGGCCAGCCGTGCCGCGGTGCGTTCCACCTGGGTCCGGCCGGTGACCAGGACCGCACCGCGATCGCCCGGCGCGGCCGTGAGCGGGCTGATGGCCGGCCCGTCGTGGCCGGCCCGACCGGTGGACTCCGTGATCACGGCCGCGACCGTCTCGGGGTCGGTGGTGGCGTCGGTGGCGATGACCACGATCTCGTCCCGGGCGTCGACGAGCCCTTGGTCGACCAGGTCCTTCGCGGCGCGAGCGGAGTCCTCGCCCCCGCGCAGGAGGTCGGCCACCAGGGTCCGGCGTCGCCTTTCCTCCTCGGCCACCTGGAGCATGCGCTCGCGCATCCGTGCGGAAAGCCGAACCACGCACGCGCCGACCACCTCGTCGAAGCGCTCCGCGCCTTCATCGATCAGCCACAGATAGCCGAGCAGCCGTCCGTGATCACGGATCGGATAGCACCGTCGGGACTCGAGGCCGAGGGTCGGACTGCCGGGTATCGACAGGGGCTTGTCGGAGGTGGAGATGCCGAAGCTGTCGAGGTATTCGGCGACGCGGGCCGGCAGGTGCCGGGACAGCACCACGTCGATACGGAGCCTGTCCTCGTCGCCGTAGTGACGGCTGGACACGATGAGGCTGCCGCGCTGGTCGTCGACGGCGACCGAATGCCGGATCCGCGCGGCGAGCGAGTCGACCAGTTGCTGGATCGCGTCCGTGTAGGGAGGGATCACCGCGGCACCGCCGGCACAACGCTGCGGAGCGATCGCGCCGACCGATCTCGGACCATCACGAAGTCAGCCTCCATTCGGATGAGTTCGACGGTTTCGGACGCCGCGGAATCCAGTGACGCCGAGGAATCGTGGGGCAGCCACCACCACCGGTGGTTGCTGCCGGCGGATGCCATGCGCGATGCTTCGTGAAGCGGGCACCGGCGTGGGCCGGTTCGGACACGACGAGCCGCTGGTGTGTCGTGTCCGTCCGCAGCGTCGATGACGGCAACTCGACGTCGCGCACTTCCCGTGGTGAGATCCGACCGGCCCTCGCCCCCGACGTGTTCGGCCTCGGCCCGCGCTCCGCTGTGCTCCGTCATCGACCGCGGGTGACGGCACGGTTCGGCGCGGCCCGGCGAACGGTGTCCGACACCCGTGAGAACGCGCCGCGGGCGAGCCGGCGTTCGGCGACGCCCGCGGCGACGGCGAGTCGTCGACCGTCCTGCACCTTGACCGGACCGGCGCCCGGCCCGGGTTGCCCGGCCCGGCTCGCAGGGCTGCCGTGGACAGGGCTGCCGTGGACGGGGCTCGGTGGGCAATACAGCTAGGTCCCCGGATGTGTCGGGGGGGTCGTGTGCGCGAGGGCCCATGCCCGGACGGGGGCGAGGTCGATCGGTGTGACCTCCGGGAACTCGGCCATCTGCGGTTGCGGGAAGCGGTTGTCGATGCCGAGCAGTACCGCGTCGAAGTAGGCGCGGATGAAGGCGTTCACGAGGTCGATCGTGCGTTGCGGTTCGGCCTTTCCGCCGCCGGGCAGGACCGCCGCGCGGTCGTGGGCCGGGATCAGCACGAGATCCGTCAGTTCGAGGTGGGTCACATCGGTCATGAGCAATCGGTGCACGTCCTGTCTCGTGCCGGCGGTGCGAAGGGGTTCGAAGAAGAACTCGTTGGCGTCGATCGCGGTGACGGGCGGGAAGCCCATGGTCTCCAGTTGCACGCGCATGTCGGTCGCGAGGTGGAGCAACGGGACGCGGATGTCGGTGTCGAGCAGGTCGGACAGGAATTGCCCGCCGTCGAGGTTGACCACCGCCTTCACCCGGGGATCCTGTTGCGCCGTCGAGGTGGCCGCCGCGGCGCCGAAGGACATGCCGAACACACCCACTCGGGCGGTGTCGCCGGCGCCGGCGAGGTCGGCGGCGGCGCCGGCGACCGTACCCGTCTCGAGCGCGTCGATCACCGCGCGCATGTCGTCGACCCAACGCTGCGACCACGGGCCCACGGTGTGGTCGTCCAGGAACGCCGGCGTCACGTCGAAGCGCGTCGCGACGTCACCTGTGATCTTGTCCCGGTAGTGCGGGTCCGCGACCGTACCGAGGAACGTTTCGTTGAACACATCGTCGTATCTGACCGTGTCGCCGTTGGGATAGCGCACGCCGCACGCCTCTCCCGGGTGCGCGACACTCCACACGACGTATCCGTGGCTCGCGAGGTGTTCCATCAACGGCGTGTTCTGGGACACCCAGCCGACGGCGCCGTGCGAGTACACGAGTGTCGGGAAGCCGCGGCCGGCCGGCTTCGCGTCGGCGAAGCCGTGGGTCCTCACGTCGGTGAGCCGGTCCACCCATTCCTCGGGCGCGCCCGTCGCCTCGGTGAGCCACCGCAGTGACTGCGCCTCGTCGTCCACGAGGTAGGGGCGGCGGGTCCGGCCGTCGGTCTGTGCCGGGTACCAGACGCGAACCATGAGGCGGCGGCCGTTCGCGTCCTGGGGCCGCAGAGTGGGATGTGTCGTGTCCAGGACCTCGCCGTCCCGGACTCCGACGGGGTAGGGGCCCGTGGGCGCGGCGTAGGTGAGCGCGGCCATCAGCAGGCGTCCTTGACGACGCGGCCGCCCTGGATCACCAGTGCCGCCTTGTCGGGTTCGCCGAATACCTCGGGGTGGTCCAGGGGGTCGCTCGCCCATGCGGTGAGGTCGGCGAGCTTGCCGACCTCGATGGTCCCCACCTGGTCGGCGATACCCAGGATCTCGGCGTTGACGCGGGTGGCTGCCTCCAGCGCGAGCATCGGGTTCTCGATGTCCGAGCGCAGGGTCAACTCGCGGCCGCGGCCGCGCTGGTCGGCGCCGATGAGGTCGGAGCCCAGGCCGATCCTGACGCCGGCGGCCCGGGCGGCCCGCAGTCCGTCGATCTGGCCCTGCAGGACGGGGCCGACCCGGTCGGCGATCCCCGCCGGCAGGCCGGCCCGTGTGGGGTCCTGGAGAAGTGCGTGCATCGTCGCCAGTGTGGGCACCAGAGCCACTCCCTTCGCCGCCATCAGGCCGGCGGTCTCCTCGTCGATCTCGGAACCGTGTTCCACGCAGGCGACACCGGCGTGGATCGCGTTGCGGATGCCGGCGTTGTTGTGCGCGTGCACGGTGACGTACGTGCCGCGAGCCTTCGCCTCGGTCACGGCGACCGCGATCTCCTCGGTGGTGAACTGGGTGTCGCCGAGCTTGTCGTGGGTCGACATGACACCGCCGGTCACGCACAGTTTGAGGAAGTCGGCGCCGCGGCGAAACGTCTCGCGGACGTTCCTGCGCATCTGCTCGGGCCCGTCGGACAGGAGCGATATCGATCGCAACCCGGGGATGTCGTGGTCGTACCAGTCCGCCGTCGGTTCCCACTCGGCGGCGAAGTGCCCGTGGCCGCCGGTCTGGCACTGGACCGGCCCGCACTGCAGAATCCGCGGCCCGCGTACCTTTCCGCCCGACACCACCCGGGCCAGCCCGGCGTCGATGCCTCCGGTGTCTCGTACGGTGGTGAAACCGGCGTCCAGGGTTCGGCCGCAGTTGTCGAACATGTCCGCCGCCAGTTCGGCGACCGACAACTCCCGGCGCAGGCTCGGGTCGATGTCACTGGACAGCCCGAGGTGGACGTGCGCGTCGATCAGCCCCGGCGTGATCGTCAGTCCCCGGGCGTCGAGCGTCCGCGCACCGGCGATCGGCCTGCCCAGCGCCGTGATGCGGTCGCCCTCGACGTGGATCGCCGGCCCGTGGACGGGATCCCTGCCGGTGCCGTCGACGATCCGCGCTCCCACGATCCAGTAGTCAGGCACTCGTTCGCTCCGTCTCCCGGTGCGTCGCGCGGGCGCCCTCGCCGGGCATGTAGCGCTCGAACCAGTCCAACATGCGGGTCATGAAGTCGATCTGCGCGGGGTAGGCCCGCACTCCGTGCCCCTCCTGCGGGTAGATCACCAGCACCGAGGGCACCCCGTGTGCCCGAAGCGCGTGGTGGAACTCCTGTGCCTGGGTCGGCGGGGTGCAGTTGTCCAGGGCGCCGGCGATGTTCAGACACGGCGTGCGCGCCTTCGCGGCGTGCAGCACCGGGCTGCGTGTGTGCACGCGGGATCCGGGCTGCGTGGGGTCGGCGTCGAGGAACCGGTTGCCCCACGCGGCGATGTTGCTGGTGAAGCCCTGGCTGTACCAGTCGGTCACCGGGGAGATGGGCACGGCCGCCGCGAACCGCGGATCCTGGGTGACGAGCCACGACGACATGTAGCCTCCGTAACTCGCCCCGATCAGACCGACCCTGGACCCGTCGACGACGCCGCGTTCGACGAGCGCGTCGATCCCCGACAGGTAGTCCAGGGTGTCGGCGCCGCCCATGTCGCCCACGACCAGGCCCGCGAAGGCCTGTCCGCGACCGCTGCTGCCGCGGGGGTTGGGGTTGAGCACCGCGTATCCCCGCGACACCAGCAGCGGCACCCACGGGTATTTCATCGACCACATGTCGCGGAACTGCCAGATCGGGCCGCCGTGGATGTTCACGACCAAGGGGAAGGGCCCATCGCCTGCCGGCCTGCACAGGATGCCGTCGATCTCCAGGCCGTCGGGGGCGCTCCAGGTCACCGCTTCCGCGGTGCCGGCCACCGACCGCAGGTAGTCGGTGCCCTCGTGGGCGGTGGACGCGAGTACTCGGTCGCCGTCCCTTCCGGACAACACCAGTTGTTGTGGAAGCCGGTAGGACTCCTGGAT
>NZ_JBHZAV010000056.1:0-55113 GCF_042754445.1 Embleya sp. NPDC059213 | reverse complement strand
GTGAATACTTGTTTTTGGGTTGTCTGGTGGTCTTGTTTTTTTTTATACTTCACCGGCACCCTGGCGGGGGTCCCTGGGGGGGGGGGGCCCCGGGGGCCCCCCGGCCTGCCTTGCCGCTTCGGCGGCGGCGCGTGTCGTCAGGCGCCGTACTCGACCACCGTGTCGGAGAGCACGATCGCGTCGTCGCGCTCCACGGCGGAGGTGTTGATCAGCAGCTTGCCGTCCTCTTCCCAGACTCGGATCCGCATGGTCTCGCCCGGGAAGAAGATGCCGGCGAACTTGGTGCGGTAGCGCTTGACCCGCGAGACGTCGCCGCCCAGCACGTTGTCCACGACCGCCTTCAGCGTCAGGCCGTACGAGCACAGGCCGTGCAGGATCGGGGTGTCGAAGCCGGCCGCCTTGGCGAAGTCCGGGTCGGCGTGCAGCGGGTTCCAGTCGCCGGACAGGCGGTACAGCAGCGCCTGGTCCGCGCTGGTGGGCACGTCGATGGTGTGGTCGGCCGGCCGCTCGGGCACGTCGATCTTGGTCACCGGGCCGCGCTCGCCGCCGAAGCCGCCCTCGCCGCGCACGAAGATCTCGGCGCGGGAGTCGTACAGCTTGGTCCCGTCCTCGAGTTCGGCCGACGACTCCAGCACGATCACGGCGGCCTTGCCCTTGTCGTACACGTTCGAGACCCGGCTGGTGGCCTTGACACCCTTGGCCTTGGCCGGGAGCGGGTTGTGCACGACGATCTCCTGGCCGCCGTGCAGCACCGCGCGCAGGTTGATGTCGATGCCGGGCAGCGCGGAGAGGCTGCCGCCGACCTTGGTGCCGGCCACCGTCGCGAAGGTCGGCAGGACGTGCAGGTTCTTCTCGTACGTGTAACGCAGTTCGTCCGCGCCGGTGGCCGGGGTGCCCGCGCCCAGGCCCAGGTGGTAGAGGATCACGTCCTTGTTCGACCAGGCGATCTCACCCGTGCGGGGCTCGGCTCCGGTGGCCTTCGCGGCATCGATCGGCATGACGTCTCCTCTACTGTGACTGCGGTTCGGTACTACGACGGCGCCACCTGCGACGGCGGCCCGTCAAAACTAGAACTCGTTCTTTTTACATGCAATGATCGGCCATTCGCCCGGCTGAAGCCAGGGCCACTCCACCTCCGGGAGCCGTCATGACCGCCGCCGCCCCCGACCCCACGGACATCCGCGAGCCCGACGAGGCCCTCGCTCCGCCGCCGATACCGGCCGACGTGTTGCGCGAGTTGCGGCTGACCTGGACCCCCCGACCGGAGCCGGACAGCGCCGGACGCGCGGCGCGGCACCGGCTGGCCGAGGCGACCCGCCGCCTGATCGAGGCGGTGAAGTCGGTCGACCCGGAGGACGCCGAGAGCACGCTGGAAAGCGTAGCTGACGATGTATCAGATTTGGCCGATCGCATCGCCGCACTGGTTCGTGTGGGCGACCGCACACCGAACTCGCGCGATCTGGCCCTGCACGAACGCAGCCCGCTCGCGGGCGCGGCGAACCCGCTCGCGCCGCCGATGCAGATCACCGGCGACGGGCCGCTGGTCCGGGCGCACGCCACCTTCGGCGCCGCCTACGAGGGTCCGTACGGGCGGGTGCACGGCGGCTATGTCGCGGCGGCCTTCGACGAGGTGATGGGCTGCGCGCAATCCGGCTCCGGGGTGCTCGGGATGACCGGGTGGCTGACCGTGCGGATGCGTCGGGCGACGCCGCTGTACACGCGCATCGACTACGAGGCGGGCGTCTCGCGCGTGGAGGGACGCAAGGCGTGGGTCACCGCCCGGTCGTACGCCGAGGGCGAGCTGGTCGCCGAGGCCGAGGCGCTGTTCATCCGCCCGTCGCGGGCCTGACACGGCGTCAGGGACGCACGGTGGGTGCGTCCCTGACGTGGTGTCACTTTTGTGCCGGCGACTACTTGAGCGCGATCCGGTCGAAGAGGATCAGACCGTCCTCGAACAGCGACAGGCCCTCGATCTTGCTGTTCTTGCCCTGGACCGCCGCCGCGAAGGACTTCTCGTAGGAGAAGAACGGAACCTCCTTGACGATCTCCGCCTGCACGCTCTGGTAGGCGGCCTTGCGCACCGCCGGGTCATCGCTGTTGCGGGCGTCGTCGAGCGCCCTGTCCACGACGGGGTTGCTCCACTTGGTGCGGTTCTCCGAGCCCTTGGAGTGGGTGAAGTTGTACAACACCGGCTCCGGCTCGTCGAAGGTGATCACGAACTCCGAGGCCTGGAAGTCGTTGTTGATCAGCACCTTCTGGATGTAGGCCGCGCCCTCCAGGAACTCGGTCTTCATCGTGATGTTCTTCATGCCGTTGATCTGGGTGAGCCAGTACTCGGCCGTCATCCGCGCGCTCGCGCTGCTGTTGGTCGTGTAGGTGAAGCTCAACGGCTTGCCCTCGGCCGCCAGTTCGTCGAGCAGCTTCTGCCCCTCGACGCGGTTGTTGGTCGCGTAGACCGCGTCCGGGTTGGCGAACGGCGACGCGGGCTGGAACCAGCTCTTCAGGGTCTGCCCCGGCGAGCCCTGGATGGTCTGGTTGCGGTCCTCCGGGTTCATGATCAACGCGAACGCGCGGCGCGCACGCGGATCGTTGAACGGCGGCTTGGACGTGTCGAACATGGTCATGAAGCCGCCGCTCTTGGGATCGAGCGTGACCGTCATGCCGTCCTTCCTGGCCTGCTCGGTCGACGGGAAGTGCGCCGTCGTCATGAGCTGGGCCTGACCCGAGGACAGCGCGGCCAGGCGCTGCTTCTGGTCCATCACCGGCTTGAAGATCAATTCCTTGAGCGCGGGCTTGCCCTGGCCCCAGTACGAGGCGTTGCGCTCCAGGGTGAGCTGCGAGTCGCGCATCCACGTCTTGAGCTTGAACGGCCCCGCGCCGACCGGCTTTTGCGCGAACAGCTTCGGGTCGGCCCGGATCGCGGTGGGCGATCCGATGAAGGCCAGGTTGTGCGCGACGACCAGGTCGAAGTGGGCGTTCGGCGCGGGCAGCGTGACCTTGACGGTCTGCGCGTCGACCGCGTCGAACTTCATCCCCTTGACGGCGGTGAACTGCACCGACTTGTTCGCCGGGTCGGCGTGCCGCTCCCAGTTGAACTTGACCGCCTCGGCGTCGAGCGCGGTGCCGTCGGAGAACTTGACGTTGGGCTTGAGCTTGATCGTCCAGACCGAGTTGCCCTCGCCGGCGGTCGCGCTCTCGGCGATCTGCGGTTCGGCCTTGCCGGTCTTGGGGTTGATCCAGAAGAGCATGTCGAACACGGCCGCGGCCTGGTTGCCGCCGGTGAGGGAGGACACCGTGGTCATGATCGGGTCGATGCCCTTGGCCTCCTGGGTGATGAGCACCGTCATCGAGCCGGAGGCTCCGCTGCCGGAGTCGTCGTCGCCACCACACGCGGTGGCGCCGAGCGTCAGGCCGACGAGGCCCGCCAGTACGCCGGAGCGGCGCAGCAGGCGGGTTTTGAAGGGTGTGGAGTTCACGGTTCGCACGGGACGCTCCTGCGTTCGGGAAGCACAAGGCACGCCGTCCCGGGAGCGGGGTGGCGTCGATTCCTTGATCCAGACGTGGATATACGGCCACGGTATGGAGAAATCTGACGGTCCGTCAAATAACAATTCGGCACCGTCCGTGACGGTACCGCAGCCCCAATCCCCAAAATCCACCGATCGAAGTGACGCTCCGTCAGGAACCGTCCACCATGGGGGCTGGGGGCAAGTTCGCACGCCGCATGGCCACCGGAAGCGGGTGGGGCGCCTCACCGCACCGAGCACAGCCGCGCCCCACCACTCGCGTTCACCGTCGCCGAATGGCGACGCCACACATCGCACGCAGGCGACACGAGGCGTCCCGGACCGAGTTCTCGATGCCGGCCGATGGGGTCTGCTCAAGTCTCCCGTGGGTTCAGCGGGCGGCGCGGTCCACGAGACGAGCCCACGCAGCCGGATGAACGATGACCACTGGCGAGTCGACGACCTTGCTGTCCCTCACTCCGACGGCGGCATCCAGAACCGCGACCTCGACGCAGTTCTCTCCTCCGCTGTGACTGCTGGTCGTCCATCGCCCGCGAGCATCCATGCCGTCTCCAGTTCCGCGAGTCTCTGCGCGACGAGTTGCATGGAGTCGTCCGCACCGAGCGCTGCTGCCTGGAGTCGATCGTAGGCGAGCGAGTACGCCGCGAGACAGGCCGGTCGGGAAGTCCAGGAAGCCCCCGTCAGCGCTTCGGTGTACACGACTCGCCTGTCCCCGAAGTCGAACAGGGTGAAGGGACCCGCCATGCCGGGGTGCCCGCCGGCGCAGAGGGGCAAAACTTGGAGTTGCACATGGGGCAGTGCGGAGACCGTGATGAGCAAATGGGCAAGTTGGGCACGCAGTACGGCCTCGCCGCCGACGGGACGATGCAGGACGGGTTCGTCGATCAGAAACAGCAACACGCGCGATCCGTCGGAAAGCGCCTGGAGGTGTCCCAGTCGCTCGGTGCGCCCTCGCGCTCGCTGAATCACCTCGTCCTCGGGCAACGCCGGCACGTACGCACGGATCGCCGCGACCGCGTACTCGTACACCTGGAGAGGCCCTGGGATCAGACTGGATTCGTAGGCACGGGTAACGGCTGCCCGTTGCTCCACCCGGACGAGGCGATCGACGCGGGCACCGGAACCTTCACTCGGGTCGGTCCGCCACCATCCGGACTGCTCGCCCTCGTGCAGGCCCTCGACCATGTCGATCACCTGTGCACTGGCAACCTCGTCCTCGAACCGGCGCGAGCCGACCGGTGGCGAGAAGCCCAGCATGGTCAGCGGCAATCCGAACAGCGACTCCAGAACCGTTTGATAGTCGCTCGACGGCCACGGCGGCTCGGCACTCTCCCAGCGCCGCACCTGCCGCACGCTGACGGCGATGCGAAATCCGCATTCGGCGGCTCGCTGCTCGAACGCGTCTGCGAGCCGCTGTTGCGAGTGCCACCCACGCTGGTGCCGCGCGGCGACGAATACCGGATTGCCCGGCTGGATCGAACGTTTCACAACGCCCCCAAGGTGGTCACCAAACACACGGTAACAACCTTGATCGGCCGATTTGGTCGGTTCACGATATTTCACAGACGGCAGACGGTGACAATGCGCCGGCACGGCTCACCCAGAGCCGTTCCTCCCCTGCGTCGCCGCCCCGACCCATCCGCCCAGCCCCTCATGGTCCGGACCCGGCTCCCTCGGCACGGCCAAGTTGCGGTCGTGCAGGGCCCGCGAAGCCCGGCGCCGCGCGACCTTGGCCGATCCGGTTCGTCCAGGCTGCGGCTTTGTCGCCCCCGCTGCGGACAGGTCGGCGGGCTCTCCGTTGGGCGTGAGCGTCGGTGCACGCGGCCGAGAGGTCGCGATCGCTCGCCGGTGATCAGGGTCCGTCGTCGTGGACGCCGCCGAGCTCGACCGACGCTTTCGTACCTGCCGTGGCTGGATCCCGCCGGAGGTGGCGACGCTGCTCGTCGAGCACGGCCATCTCGGCGAAGTGCGCCGGCGTGCGGGCGACTGGGACTGGTATTGCGCGCGGGAGTTCGCGAACGTCCTGATCGGGCAGGGCCGGCGCGATGCCGGCCTGGAGGTCCTTGCGCCGTTCGTCCGCAGTGGCTGGTGGGAGGCGGTCGGGACCGCTGCCGGGCTCCTGGACGCATGGGGGCGTGCGGACGAGGCGATCGCTCTCGTGCGCCCACTCGTGGACGCACGGGACGGCCACGCACTGCGCCGACTGGCCGGACTACTGGCGCGGCGGGGCGCGTCGACGAGGTGATCGCGTTGTTGGGGCCGCGCGCCGAGGACCGGAACATCGCCGAGGCACTGGTCGAGTCGACCGCAGGGTGTGGTCGGGAGCAGGAGGTGGCGGCCCTCCTGCCCACCGTTGCCGCCGATACGTGGTCCACCCGGGGGCGGGACGTCGTGGGTTCGGTGGCCCGGGTGCTGGAGCGACGCGGGCGGGTCGAGGAGGCGATGGCGCTACTGCGGGCCTACGTCCATCACGAGGGCGCCGTCTACCACGACGTGCTGGAGGGCCTCGCCGACATGCTGGTCCGCCACGATCGATGGGACGAGTTGCGGGAGTTGCCGGAGTGCGACGACACGTGGGTTGCCTGGCGGATGGCCGACGCGCTGGAGGAACAGGGGCGGGTGGCCGAGGCCGTCGAGGCGCTGCGGCCTTTCGTGGCACGAGGTGAGCAGTTCGAAGTGGCCGCAAGATCGGCCGAGTTGTCGACGCGGCTGGATCGGATCGAGGAGGCGATCGAGGTACTGCGCGTATTGCCGACCTCGGGAGCCGAACTCGCTTGGGTCGTAAGCGTGTTGTGGACGCGGTTGGTCGACCTGGGGCGGGTGGAGGAGGCGTTCGCGTTCCTCGACGACGACGTGGCCCGGCGGGCATGCGGTCGGGACGGTGAGCTGTTCCTCGAACGCGTCAAGCTGCTTGCCTACTGCGGCCGGAAAGACGAGGCGATCGCCATTCTGAGTGCGCATCCCAAGGTCGGCGACTGGTACCTGGCGAACCCCCTGGGCACGCTCCTGGCCGACGCGGGACGCGTGGACGAGGCCATCGCGGTGCTGACCACTGTCGACGCGCCCAGGAGGGACGTCACCACGTTGGCTTCCCTGCTGATCGGCCGGGGACGTGTCGCCGAAGCCATCACCACCGCGCTCTCCCGTGCCGAGGCCATTGCCGCCCTGCCCCCGTGGACCGGCACCGTGGCCGTCTGACCGGAACCCGCGCCCGGCCACGAGCCCGCCTCACGTCGAGGAACCACGGCGCGCCTTGGGACGCCCACGACCGAGGATCGGCCACACGCCACCCGACGAGAGCGTGGGCAACCGCCCCGAGCGCGGCCCCAGCGCGGCGGACGAGCAGCCTCGACGACGGCGTGGCCTTGGCCCGTCCCGGCGGCCCGTGGCGCGCCCTTGCCGGTCGTGGGTCGGCGGTTCGCGGGTCGGTCAGGGGCGCAGGGCCTTGAGGGTCAGGGCGACGAGGCTGTCGGCGTAGTCCTGGGTGAGGGGGCCGGAGCGGAGTAGCCAGCGTTGGTAGAGGGGGGCGTAGAGGAGTTCGAGGGCCAGGTCGAGGTCGAGGTCGGGGGCGATCTGGCCGGCTCGTTGGGCGCTGCGGAGGCGTTCCTTTTTGGCTTCGTCGACGGGGGCGGCCATTTTCTCGTGGTAGAGCCTGGCCAGTTTGGGGTCGTTGATGATCTCGGCGTTCAGGGCGCGGATCGGGCCTTCGAACGCGGGGTCGGCGAACTCGGCGACGGTCTCGCGCATCAGATGCCGCAGGTCCGTCTCGACGTCGCCCGTGTCGGGCAGCACGATGCCCTCCCCCGGGTCGCTCAGCGCGAGGAACGCCTCGAAGACGACCTCGCCCTTGGAGCCCCACCACCGGTAGATGGTCTGCTTGCCGACGCCCGCGCGCGCCGCGATGGCCTCGATCGAGAGCTTCGCGAAGCCGACCTCGGAGACCAACTCGCGGGCGGCGGCCAGGATCGCGCGGCGGGACTGCTCGCTGCGGCGGGACGGGTTCGGCTTCGCGGCGGTGCCGGCATCGGTGCTGTCGGTGGTCATGGGCACAGCATAGCCGATCTGCGAGACGAACCGTCTCGTCTTGACTTGGAGTCGCGGACGGTGCATGCTGAATCTCGAAGCGAGACGAACCGTCTCGTCTCACTTGGCATTGATCCCGCATGACGCACGTCATCGCATCTCCGAGGAGTTGTCGCTCTTGTTCCGCACCCCGGCCGCCGCCGCACCGCTCACCACCTCCACCTCCACCTCCACCTCTGCATCCGCATCCGCATCCGACACGTTCTCCGTCGTCGACGTGCGCACCACCACCGGGACCGGTCTGCGAATCACCGCCGAGGCTGCCGCCGCCCGGGGCCTCGCCGCACCCGCAACACCCGCCGGGCCGCGCCCTCGGCGCGAAGACCGGATCGCCGGGTCGCGGATCGCCGCCCCGCGACCCGTGCAGACCGACCACCGCACGGCGACCTCGTCCGGCTGTCGACCGAGGTGAGTGCGATCCCGACGACTTCGCGAACCGTCTCGCCGACACCATCCGAACGCAGTGCCCGTTCCGACCCCGCAAAAGCACAGGAGCCCACCCTCATGACCACCGCCACCCTCACCACAACCACCACCGACCCCACCGACCGCGAACCCCGCGTCTGGTTCGTCACCGGTGCGTCCCGGGGTCTCGGGCGCGCCTTCGCCGAGGCCGCGCTCGCGGCGGGCGATCGGGTCGTCGGCGCGGCTCGCGATGTCGGGCCGCTCGCCGACCTCACCGCCGAGTACGACGGCCGCTTCGTGGCCCTCTCCCTCGATGTCACCGATCGCGACGCGGTGTTCCGCACCGTGGCCCGCGCCGTCGCGGCCTTCGGTCGGCTCGACATCGTGGTCAACAACGCGGGCGTCAGCCTGATCGGGATGATCGAGGAGGTGACCGAGGAGCAGGCCCGGGCGCACTTCGACGTCAATTTCTTCGGCGCGCTGTGGGTGAGCCAGGCCGTGATCCCCCACCTGCGCGAGCAGGGTTCGGGGCACATCCTCCAGATCGGTTCGATGGGCTCCGCCGTCGGCTTCGCGTCCACGGGTCTGTACAGCGCGGCCAAGGCCGCCCTCGACAGCGTGACCGGCGCCCTGGCCATGGAGGCGGCGGGCTTCGGGGTGCACGTGACCCTGGTCCAGCCCGGTGGCTACGAGACGGCGCTGTTCACCCACGGCCTGACCATGACCACCGAGAAGGAGGCGTACGCACCGCTGCGCACCGAACTGGCGCAGATCTGGGGCGAATCGAAGGACGCCGACCCGGCCAAGGCGGCGGCGGTCCTGCTGCGCGTCGTCGATCTGCCCGAGCCACCACGCCGGATCATCCTCGGCGGCGCGGCCTTCGACATGGTCGCCGAGCTCGACCGGGCCCGCCGGGAGGAGTACACCCGATGGGAGGCGTTGAGCCGCGAGGGCGACTGAGCCCCGGAGCACGCCTCGGGGGCGCGCCCGGGCGTGGTGAATCCACTCATTCCGGATTGGCTCCTGACGGCAGGCCAATTCGCCAGTACGGTCGGCGGCATGGGTTCAGAACGACGCGGATTGCTCCTGGGCACGGCGGCCTACGCCATGTGGGGCCTCTTCCCGCTCTACTGGCCGCACGTCAAGCCGGCCGGCGCCGTGGAGATCCTCGCCCACCGGATGACCTGGTCGCTGCTGTGCATGGTCGTCCTGCTCGCCGCACTGCGGCAGTGGTCGTGGATCCGCGAGATCGTCCGCACGCCGGCCAAGCTGGTCACGGTCACGCTGGCGGCCGTGATGATCTCGATCAACTGGGGCGCCTACATCTACGGCGTGAACCACGACCAGGTCGTGGAGACCTCGTTGGGCTACTTCATCACGCCGTTGGTGCTGATCGGCATCGGTGTCGTGGTGCTCGGCGAGCGGTTGCGGGCGATCCAGTGGACCGCCGTGGGGATGGGCGTCACGGCGGTGGTGGTGCTGATCGTCGCCTACGGCCGGGTGCCGTGGATCGCGCTGACCCTGGCCTGCTCGTTCGCGACGTACGGCTACATCAAGAAGCGGATGAACCTGCCCGCGACCCACTCGATGACGATCGAGACGGCCGTGATGTTCCTGCCCGCGCTGGGCTACCTGACCTGGTTGGCCTGGACCGGGGAGGGCACGTTCGGGCACGAGGGCACGCCCCAGGCGCTGATGTTGATGACGGCGGGCCTGATCACCGTGATCCCCATGTTGTGCTTCGCGGTGGCGGCGAACACGGTGCCGCTGAGCACGATCGGCATGCTGCAATACCTGGCCCCGATCATCCAGTTCGGGATCGGAGTCGCGGTCTATCACGAGCCGATGCCCGCCGCGCGGTGGGCGGGCTTCGCCCTGGTGTGGACGGCGCTCGCCGTGCTCACCTACGACGCGATCCGCCAGTCCCGGCGCAATCGGGTCGCCACGATCCCGACCGCGCGGGTGCCCGAGGCCGCAGGCGCCGCCGAACCGGCCCCGATCACGGTCGTGCCCGAGCCCGAGCGGGAGGTGGCCTCGTGAGCGTCGAGCAATTGCGCCTGGCGGTCTACCGAGGCTTCGCCGAGACCGGACGGGCGCCGTCCGACCCGGAGTTGGCAATGACCTTGGGGGTCTCCGAGGCGACCGTGCGGGCGGGGCTGTGGGCCCTGCACGAGCAGCGACACATCGTGCTGCGCGACGGTGCGATCGTGATGGCACACCCGTTCAGCGCGGTGCCGCTGGGCTTCTCGGTGATGGGTCCGCGCACGCTGTGGTGGGGCGGCTGCGCGTGGGACTCCTTCGCGGTGCCGCACCTGGTGGGCGAGGAGGTCCTGGTCGCGACCCGCTGCCCCGGCTGCGAGCGGGCCCTCGCCTGGACCGTGGGCACCGAACAACCGCCCAAGGGCGACGAGGTGGCGCACTTCCTGGTGCCGATCACCACGCTGTGGGACGACGTGGTGCACGCGTGCGGCAATCAACGACTGTTCTGCGACGAGGGCTGTGTGGACGACTGGCTCGCCCACACGGGCCAGACACGCGGCTACGTCCTGGACCTCACCAGGCTGTGGCGGCTGGCCGAGCACTGGTACGAGGGACGCCTGCACCGGGGCTACGAACGCCGCGACCCGTCCTCGGCCGCGACCTACTTCGCCTCGGTGGGCCTGGAAGGCCGCTTCTGGGGCCTGTGAGCGCACCCGAACGACGCCGCACCGCGCGACCCGGCTCCTTCCGCCGTCGTCCGACGTCGCAGCCAGGACTCGATCATGATGGAGAGCGCTCCCGGTGCCGGATTCACCCGGACGAGCGACACAAACCGAGCCGTTTATGCAGGATGCGTCATATAAGTTCATCGTCATGGCTGACCGGTGTGACATCGGGATCGAGCCGGAAGTGCAGGCATGGCTCGCGCGCCTGACACCGGCCGAGTACGGTCACGTCGAACGCGCGGCCGACATGCTTGCCGACCGGGCCACAACACTCGGAGAGCCCTACGCCAGGCACCTGGGCGGCGGACTGCGTGAACTCCGCTTCCACCTCGATCGGCGGCCGATCCGCATCACATACCGGCTCGCGCCCGGGCGTCGAATCATCCTACCGACCGTGTTTGCCAAGACCCGGATAGTCGAAACAGCTCAAGTGGATCGCGCCCGGCGCGCCCTGCACGAATGCGAGACGACGCACAGTGCGGCAACGCACATCTACAGCAGGTAGGCCGGCGCTCAGGAGGACTGATCATGGAAGCCCGTCACGCGATCCGAGGTGGCCACGCCCGTTGGGAACGCGACGCCGAGCGCGATCCAGCCCAACAGGCGGCATATGACGCGGCCGGCGCCGCCTTCGCTCTCGGCCAGGCCGTCTACGACCGACGCACCGAACTGGGCCTCTCCCAGACGGCGTTGGCAGAACGCGCCGGGATGCACCAGGCGGCGATCTCCCGGGTGGAAGGCGGCGGCACCATGCCGACTCCCCCCGTGCTGCACCGTTTGGCCCGCGCTCTACAGGCGGACCTCAATGTCGTTTTCGGTGTGGACGACTCCACCACCGCCGTCTTCGTCCCTCACGGCGACCTTCGAAGCGCCTGAGGCGTCTCGGGTCGTCGACCGCCTGCGGTATCCCAGGACGGCACAGGACACTCCGACCGACCCCGGCCCGCCCCTACCCCTCCCGATCCAGCAGCGCCAGCACATGCGCCCGCCCCCGGTCGGCGAAGGCCGTCTCCAGGGTCTTGCGGTCCGCCTCGGTGAAGGGTCGGTACGGGCCGTCCCTGCCCTCGCGCCACCACAGTTCGTCGGATCCGGTGTACCAGGCCTGGCGGACCAGGACCCGGGTCAGGATCTTGTTCGTGCTGGTCTGCGGAAGCGTCGCGGCGATCCGGACGTAGCGCGGGTGCCAGGCCCCGGACAGGTCCGACTGCGCCGTCAACCACTGCGCGAACCGCGCCGGTTCGAAGCTCGCGCCCTCGCGCAGCACCAGGGCCGCCATCGCCTGGTCGCCCGCCGCCTCGTCGGCCACGCCGTACACCGCGGCCACCGCGACGTCCGGATGCCGGGACAGGATCCGGGTGACCGGCGCCGCGCCGAAGTTCTCCCCGGCGACGCGCAGCCATTCCCCGCTGCGGCCGGCGAAGAAGACCAGGCCGTCCTCGGTCCGGTAGGCCAGGTCGCCGCTCCAGTACCAGCCCTCGCGCATGCGCTGGGCGGTCGCCGCCGGGTTGTTGTAGTAGCCCTCGAAGGAACCCGCACCGCCGATGTTGACGAGTTCGCCGACCGCGGCCTCCAGGTTGGTCATCCGGCCCTCGGCGTCGAAGGCCGCCGGCGGGCACTCCTCGCGGGTGTCCTGGTTCAGGATCCGGATCTCGCCGTTGGGCCGCCCCAGCGCACCCGGCGGCATGCCCGGGACCGGCTGGAACGACAGGCCGCCCTCGGTCGAGCCGAACCCGTCGCGCACCGTGCAGCCGAACCGCCGGGCGAATCGCTCGACGTCCTGCGGCCCGCCCTCGTTGCCGAACACCCGCGCCAGCGAGTTGTCCGCGTCGTCCGGACGCTCGGGCGTGGCCAGGATGTACGACAGCGGCTTGCCCACGTAGTTGGCGTAGGTGACCCCGAAGCGCCGCACGTCGGGCAGGAAGCCGGACGCGGAAAAGCGTCGACGCAGCACCAGTTCGGCCCCGGAGGCGACCGCCGGCGCCCAGCACGTGACGATCGCGTTGGAGTGGAACAGCGGCATCGCGCAGTACGCGACGTCCGCGCCGGTGAGCCGTTCCAGGTCCACCACGCTCGCCCCCTGCACGGCGATCTTGCCCTGCGAGCAGATCACCGCCTTGGGGTGTCCGGTGGTCCCGGAGGTGAGGATCAACATGAAGGTGTCGTCGGCGCTCGGCTGCTCGGCCGGCGGCTCGGCTCCCGCGTACGGCTCCAGCGCCGCCGCCCAGGACGCGTCGTCCACGCACAGCAGCCGGTCCGCCGGGAAGTCCGGCGCCGCAGTGCGGAGCTGCGCCAGGTGCGCGGCGTCGGTGATCACGAGCGAGCAGTCCGTGTGGTCGATGTCGCGGGCGAGTTCGGCGCCGACCCGGGTCGGATTGAGCCCGACGATCACCGCGCCGGACAGCGCCGCGGCGCCCAGCAGCAGCGGAAACTCCGGCACGTTCTCCAGCATCACCCCGATGTGCCACGGCCGACCCTCGACCCGCAGCGCGCGCAGCAGGGCCGCCCGCCGGGCCGACTCGGCGACCACCTCGGCCCACGACCAGACCCGGTCCTCGTGGCGGAGCCCGGGGCTCGCATCCGCGGCCCGCTCACGCAGTAGTACGTCCAGGGTGGTGCTCCAACGTCCGGACACGGCACGACTCCTGACGGACAGACACACGTACATGGCACGATCAAGCTTTCGCTTCGCAACCTAACCCGGGTGCGCGTGGATCGGAAGACGACCAAGATCGAAATCGGGGCGTAGGTGGTCTCGCTTGCCCACACGTGACGCGTCGGACAGATTGAAGCCGTACGCATCGGGGGAGGCAGGCATGGACATGAGTATGGATTCGGGCATACCAGGCAGAATTCGCAGCGCGCTTTTTCTTGACTTTGACAATATTTACAGCGGGCTGCGTGAGACGGATCGGGCTTCGGCGGAGATTTTCGCCCGTAAGCCCTCCCAGTGGTTGGAGTGGTTGGAGAACGAGGCGATCGAGCGTGGCCTGCGCCGATCCCTGCTTGTGCGCAACTGTTATCTCAACCCGGTCATGCACGACCGTTACCGGGCCTTCTTCACGCGGTCGGCCTTTCGCGTGATCGACTGCCCGCCGTTGACGGGGCGGGGCAAGAACAGCGCCGACATCCACATGGTGATGGATGTCCTGGATACGCTCCAGCACTCGACCCGTTTCGACGAGGTCATCATCATGAGCGCGGACGCGGATTTCACGCCCGTGCTGCTGCGACTGCGCAGCCACGATCGGCGCACCATGGTGATCGCCAGCGGCCCGGCCGCCCAGGCGTACGTCGCGGCGGGCGACGTGGTGATCAGCGACCAGGAGTTCATCGAACGGGCGCTGCGCGACGAGATCGACGTCGCGCCGGCCGACGAGGGCGTGCGCGAGCAGGTGATGGCACACGTGCGCGCGCAACTCGGCGGATCCGAGGAGCCGATCGTGCTCGCGACGCTGGCCCACTCGGTGCTCCAGCAGGTCGGCCGCGAACAGGTCACCCGCACCCGCTGGGGCGGGGCGGCCACCTTCTCGTCCCTGCTCGAACTGATGCTGGAGCAGGGCAGCGACGAAAAGCTGCTGATCAGCCGGGTGCCACCGGGTTACATCTACGACCGCACCCGACATCAGGCGCCCTCGGCCCGCCCCAACGGCCAGGGCCGGATGGACCACGTGCGCGAGCCGGTCCGCGACCTGATCGACCGGGTGGCCACGGTCACCGGGGCACCCCGGCTCTCCCCGGAGGAGTACCACGTACTCTTCGAGGAACTGCACGCCGAGGTCAGCGAGAACGGCTTCCAGGGCAACCAGACCTCGGGCGCGGTCCGCGACCGATGCGCCGAACGCATGCAGACGATCGCCCGCAAGGCGATCGCGTTCGTGACCACCGGGCTGGTCTACTCCGGCTACTGGTCCTCCACCGCGCACCCGGTCGCCTCCGCCGACGACCTGGCCGACGCCTTCCTGCGCAACGTCGAAACCCTGTGCGCCAACGCCCGCCTCTACCTCAACGACACCGAACGCGCCCTTCTCACCGAGTGGCTGCACGGCACCCCCGCCGCCCCGACCCTGATCGCCCCCGACCTGACCACCGTCCCGGGCGTCAACGGCACCTGACCCCACCGACGGGTGCGGTCCCGCACCGCACCCGTCAGGACGTCGGAGCCAGCGGAACCGACGTCGAAACGGACGTCGGAGTCGACGACGGCACCGACGCCCCCGCCGCGGTGAAGCACGGCGAAGTGACTTCGATCACGATCGCGTCGGACACCGGCCGATCCGGCGTAACGAGCGCCGAGAAGAGCCGAAGCCCATAGCCACTCTTGCGGTCACTCGCGTTCAGCACCGCAGCCGGTCCCGGTCCGCCCGCCCCGTCGAACCAGATGTCGATCCCGCGCGCCCGCATCCCGGCCCGCACCCGCTCGTAGGCGTCCGGGTGCGACGGGCCCGCCAGCGGCACCCGGAACACACTCTCGACCCCGGATCCGCCCGCGGCCCAGTCGTCGTAGCACTGCACCGGATCCGACCACACTTTCGTGGACACGGCCTCGAAGGGTCCGTTACCGATCCACCCCGTGATGTCCGACGCATATCCCGAAACGTTCCGCCGCATCTCCTCGACGTTGTGCACCGGCGCCGGCTCGGTCGACCGCTTCGGCATGTCGAACGCACTGCCCAGCCCACATCCCGCGCCGGAAACCATCAGCGCCGCTGCCAGGACCACCGCACGAACTCGCTTCGGGAACACGGGGTTTCACTTTCGTCGGGGCCTCGGGAACAGCTCCACCCTGGCTCTCGACGCCGCCCCGTCGCGTGAGCCCGCGTACTCAATCCCGTACCCGAGGCCCCCGGAACGACCCGACCGGGGCCGCCCCGGGAGCACCGTCCGCCGCCGTGACCGAGACGAACACGGCCACGGACGGCGGACCGGCAAGCCCTAGAACTGCCCGCGGCGGTACAGCCCCACGACCGCGGCGCCGCCGAGGCCGATGTTGTGCGTCAGACCGACCTTGGCGTCGGCGACCTGGCGACCCTCGGCGAGGCCGCGCAGTTGCCAGCTCACCTCGGCGGCCTGGGCCAGGCCGGTGGCGCCGAGCGGGTGGCCCTTGGAGATCAGCCCGCCGGACGGGTTGACCACCCAGCGACCGCCGTAGGTGGTGGCGCCCTCGGCGACCAGCTTGCCGCCCTCGCCCTCGCCGCACATGCCCAGCGCCTCGTAGGTGAGGATCTCGTTGATCGAGAAGCAGTCGTGCAGCTCGATCACGTCGACGTCCTCGATGCCCAGACCGGACTGCTCGAAGACCTGTCGACCGGCCGCCGCCGACATCGGCTTGCCGACCACGTCGATGCACGACTTCGAGGCGAAGCTCTCCTCGGTGTCGGTGGTCATCGACTGCGCGACGATCTCGATCGCCTGGTCCTGCAGGCCGTGTTCGCGCACGAAGCGCTCGCTGACCACGAGCGCCGCGGCGGCGCCGTCCGAGGTGGGCGAGCACTGGAGCCGGGTGAGCGGCGCGTGGATCTCCTTGGCGCCGAGCACCTCTTCGAGCGAGTACTCGACCTGGAACTGGGCGTACGGGTTGTTCACCGAGTGCCGGTGGTTCTTGACGCCCACGTGCGCGATCTGCTCGGCGGTGGTGCCGTAGCGGGCCATGTGCTCGCGGGCCGCGTTGCCGAAGATCTGCGCGGTCGGCGGCGCGGTCATCGAGAACCCGTGCGCGTCGCCCATGATCTTGTAGTGCGCGGCGACCGGCGACGTGGAGAAGTCGCCCTCGCCGCCCCCGCCCAGCGAGCCGCGCTTCATCTTCTCGAAGCCGATCGCGAGCACACAGTCGTTCAGCCCACCGGCGACGAACTGACGAGCCATCATCAGCGCGGACGAGCCGGTCGCACAGTTGTTGTTGACGTTGTAGACCGGCACCCCGGTCAGACCCAGCTCGTACACCGCACGCTGCCCGGCGGTGGACGCCTGGAAGCAGTAGCCGACCGGCGCCTGCTCGACCAGGTCGTAGCCGACGCCCGCGTCCGCCAGGGCCTTGTCGCCGGCCTCCTTGACCATGTCCCAGTACTGCCAGTCGCGGCTCTCCGGCTTCTCGAACTTGGTCATGCCGACGCCGACGATGAATGCCTTTTGTGCCATGTCGCGAACTCCCACTGAACGAATGCGGAACGAGAACGAGCGAAACGAGGACGAGAGGAACGAGAACGAAAACGGACTACTTCTCGGTGGGCTGCGGGTCCCTCGGCAGCCCCAGGATGCGTTCGCCGACCACATTGAGCTGGACCTGCGTGGTGCCGCCGGCGATGGTCAGGCAGCGGCTCATCAGGAACCCGAACGCGGCCTTTTGCCCCGCCCCCTCGTCCACCGCGCCCAGCGGGCCCAGCAGTTCGAGGGACAGCTCGGACTCGCGCTGCTGGTGCGGCGTGCCGACCAGCTTGCGCACCGAGGCACCGGCGCCCGGCTCCAGACCCGACAACCGGGCCAGCGTGGTGCGCAGTTCGATCAGCGCGAGCGAGGACGCCTCGGCCACCAGCGCGCCCAACCGCTCCCGGAAGCCGCCGTCCACGAACTCGCCCGCCGGCCCGTTCACCGAGGCGACCAGATTCGCGATGCCCGCGCCGAACGAGCTGCCCGCGCCCATGTGCACCCGCTCGTTGCCGAGCGTGTTGCGGGCCACCTGCCAGCCCTCGTCGACCTTGCCGACCACCATGTCGTCCGGCACGAAGAGGTCTTCGAGGAAGATCTCGTTGAACATCGCCAGGCCGCTGATCTCCTTGAGCGGCCGGATGTCCAGACCCGCCGCGGCCATGTCCACGATGAAGTAGGTCAGGCCCTCGTGCTTGGGCTTGTCCGGCGAGGTGCGCGCGAGCAGGATGCCCCACTGCGACTCGCGGGCCCGCGAGGTCCACACCTTCTGGCCGTTGATCAGCCAGCCGCCCTCGGTCCGGGTCGCCCGGGTGCTGATCGCGGCCAGGTCCGAGCCCGCGCCCGGCTCGGAGAAGAGCTGACACCACTGGATCTCGCCGCGCAGCGTCGGCGGCGCGAACCGCTCCTGCTGGGCCGGGGTGCCGTAGGCGATCAGCGACGGGATCACCCAGTTGCCCATGGTGATGTCCGGCAGCCGCACGCCGAGCGCCTTCATCTCCTGCTGGATCACCAGTTGCTCGACCGGCCCGGCGCCGATGCCGTACGGCTTGGGCAGGTACGGCGCGGCATAGCCCAGCGGGGCCAACCGGGCACGCTGCTCGGCGCCGGACTCGCCGGCCACCTCGGTCAGGATCGCCCGCGCGGTGTCGCGCAGGTTCTCCGCCTCTGCGGGCAGGTCCAGGACCAGCTCGCGGCGCGCCCCGGCGCTCGCCAGCTCGGTCACCCGCAGCCGCCAGAACGCGGCGGGCCCGGCGTACTGCCGCAGGGTCAGGCCCCGGCGCAGGTAGATGTGCGCGTCGTGTTCCCAGGTGAAGCCGATCCCGCCGAGGATCTGCACGCAGTCCTTGGTGGTGGTGAAGGCCGCCTCGATCGCGTACGTCGCCGCGATCGCCGCGGTCAGCGACCGGGTCGGCGCGTCCGAGCCCGCGTCGATCGCGCGCGCCGCGTCCCAGGTGACCGCTCGCGACTGCTCGACCCGCACCAGCATGTCCGCGCACAGGTGCTTGATCGCCTGGAACTGCCCGATCGGGCGGCCGAACTGCTCGCGCACCTTGGCGTATTCGGTCGCCGTGGTGAGCGCCCACTCGGCCACCCCGCAGGCCTCGGCGGACAGCAGTACGGCCGCCAGGTCGCGGGCCAGGTCCTCGTCCACACCGCCGAGCACCCGCCCGGGGGCGACCACGGTGTCCACGGTGACCTCGGCGCTGCGCCGGGTCGGGTCCACGCTCTTGAGCGCCCGGATGCTCACGGCCGCGGCGTCCACGACCACGTGGACCGACGTGCCGTCGGCCCGGCGCGCGGCCAGCACCAGCACGTCGGCGAGCGCACCGCCCAGGATCGGCGTGGCCACCCCGCTCACCCGCAGGCCGCCCGCCTCCTCGGCGGCCAGCACGGTGCCCGGGTTCGGGGCGACCGCGCCGATCAGGGTGCCGTCCACCAGGCCCGGCAGCAGTTCCTTGGCCGCGTCGCCGCCGTCCGCCTGGATCAGCGCCGAGGCCAGCACGGTGGGCAGGAACGGGCCGGGCAGCATGCCCTGGCCGGCCTGCTCCAGCGCGACGGCGGTCTCCACCAGGCCGTAGCCCGCGCCGCCGAACTCCTCCGCGACGTGCATGCCGAGCAGGCCCTGTTCGGCCAGGCCGGCCCAGTGACCGGGCCGTTCCTCGGCCTCCGCCTCCAGCACCCGGCGCACCTCTCCGATGGGTGCAACACGTTGCACCCATCCGCGTACCGATTCCGCCAGGGAGCGATGCTCCTCCGTGATGCCGATGGCCATATCGCGCCTTCCATGACTTCCGTGACTCGGTCCAGTACTTGCGATAGTAGAACCCGTTTCAATTAATCGGGAGACCGAAGTCGGGTCGAGGGCCTCGAATGTGGCCCCCGACACGGTGCCGCGACCCGGGCTGCGGCAGCATGGCCGCCCCGGGGTCGCACCGACCCGGAGCGCCGCGCACGGCCTCGATCAAGGAGAACCCCAGGATGAGCACCATCGACCCCGCCGTGCGGGCCGCGTTCGAGGCCGCCACCGGATTCATGCCCGCGAACGAGGGCGACGCGCTGTACGCGGCGGCGGCCGAGGCCGCCAAGGTCGGCCCGCTGGTCGAACTGGGCAGCTACTGCGGACGCTCGACGATCCTGCTCGCCGCGGTCGCCCGCGACGCCGGCACCGTGGTGGTCACCCTCGACCACCACCGCGGCTCCGAGGAGCAGCAGCCGGGCTGGGAGTACCACGACCCGACCCTGGTCGACCCCGAGGTCGGCGTGATGGACACGCTGCCGCGCTTTCGGCGCACGCTGTACAAGAGCGGCCTGGAGCCGTACGTGGTGGCCCTGGTCGGCCACAGCCGGGTGGTCGCGCCGCTGTGGAACACCCCGGTGGGCCTGGTGTTCATCGACGGCGGGCACACCGACGAGCACGCGCAGGGCGACTACGAGGGCTGGGCGCCGCACGTGGCGGTCGGCGGACTGCTGCTGATCCACGACGTGTTCCCGGATCCGGCCGACGGTGGCCAGGCGCCGTACCGGGTCTACCTGCGCGCGCTGGCCTGCGGCGCCTTCGAGGAACTGCCCGGCGACGGGTCGCTGCGGGTGTTGCGGCGCATCGCGCCCGGCATCTGAGCGGTACGACGACCGAACGCCCGCGCGGCACGACGGCCGGCGGCACGACGCCCGAGCGCCGAGCGGCCACGTCGCCATGTCGACCAGGTGACGGCACATCCGGTCAAGATCGATTCGAGCCTGATTCGATTCCCGAAAGCAATCGGATCCGGTCCCGCGCGGGTCCGGTTTGCTGGGACAATGCCGATCCGGGGAAGGACGCGGGGGGATCTTGATGTCCGATCGACACCAGCACGACGACCGGCCCGGTGAACCTGCGGCGGACGGCGAACAGTTCGAGACCGTCTGGGACCGGTCCGCCAACGGCGGCGTGGGCGGCTGGGTGCGCCGCCGGGTCACCGCGGCCCCGACCGCGGTGAATCCGGACGTGCCGCCACGCCCGTACCACCAGCCGACCGCACACCTGCCGGCCGCCGGCCCGCCCCGACCGGGAGGGCAGCCCGGTCCGCCTGCTCCGCCGCAGGACCAGGACACGGTGGACAATCCGGCCGCCCGCGGCCTGCCCGCCGGCCCACCGCCGCCCGCGTGGCCGGTTCCCGCCCCGCCGGCGGCGCCCCGGCCGACCGAACCGCCCGGCGAGCCGGCGCCCGCCGACTGGTTCCAGCACGAGCGCGGCCCCTCGCCGCTGCCCCCGGGCGGCACCTTCGCCGACGCGGCGCACACGCCCGTGCACGGCTACGGCATGCCCCCGGCGCGCGACGTGCCTCCCGCGCCGGACTGGTATCGCGGCGCCACCCCGCCGCCGCCCGGCCCGCTGTCCCCGGCCCCGCCCGGCCCCTCGTTCGAACGCACGCTGCTGTTCATCGTGGTCGCCGTGGTGTTCGTCGCCGCGCTGGGCACGCTGTTCGCACTGCGACCGTGGGAGGACGACAAGAAGACGCCGGCCGCGCACGGCGCGACGAGCCCCGGGCAGTCCGCGCCCGGCTCGCCGATCCCCTCCGACGGCGGCTCGGGCGGGCAGCAGGGGCTGCCTCCGGCCACGCCCCCGTCGCAGAACCCGGTGGTGACCACGCAGCCGCCGACCAGCGCGCCACCGGACGCCCGCACGCAGGCCGCCGCGCTGGACTCGCTGCTCTCCCGCAGCGGTTCGTCCCGGCAGTCGGTGATCGACGCGGTGAACAACGTCGGTTCCTGCTCGGCGCTGGCCGCCTCCCGCACCGCCCTGCTCGACGCCGCCACCCAACGCGACCAACTGGTCGCCCAGTTGGACACGATGCGCTTCGACGGGGTGCCCCAACTGCAAGCCGCCGCGCCGACGTTGCGCACCGCGTGGACCGCCTCGGCCCGCGCCGACCGGGCCTTCGCCGCATGGGCGCAGTCGGCCGCCGACTCGGGCTGTCCGGGCACCCGTTCGTTGTACGACGACGGGGCCACGATCAGCGCCGAGGCGTCCGGCGCCAAGAAGTCCTTCGTCGACACCTGGAACTCCGTCGCGCCGCAGTACGGCCTCACGTCCAGGAGTGAACTTGACCTCTGACCGCCGCGACGACCGCGGCCGTCCCGACGACCCGCACGCCGCGCACTCCCGCGCCGCGGACGGCTTCTTCGGCCACTCCGCCTCGCACGAGGCCCGACTGGAGGCCGCGCACGACCGGTTGCGCCGGCGCCGGCGGGTCACCCTGACCGTGCTGGCGCTCGCGCTCGCCGCCACCGGCATCACCACGATCGCGGTGGCCTGGCCGGACGGCTCCGACGCCCGGCACGCGAGCGCCGACCGGCCGACGGCGAGCGGCAGCACGACCTCCGCCGTGCCGGGCTCCGGGCCCGATCCCGCGGCGGCCGGCGGTGCACCGGTCCCGGCGCTGACCACCCCGGCGGGTGGGCAACAACCGTCCGCCGCACCGACGACCGCCGCCCCCGCCACCTCGGCCGGCCCACCCGCACCGCGCGCCGGAACCGCCGGACTGCCGCTCTCCGGGCGGGTCGTGATGATCGACCCGGGCCACAACCCGGGCAACGGTGCGCATTCCCGCGAGATCAACAAGCAGGTGTACGCGGGCGGGTTGACCAAGGAGTGCGACACCACCGGCACCGAGACCGACAAGGGCTACACCGAGGCCGAGTTCACCCTCGACGTGGCACACCGGGCCAAACGCCTCCTGGAGGCCCAGGGCGCCACGGTGCTCTACACCTGGGAGACCGAGGCGTGGGGCCCGTGCGTGAACGAGCGGGCCGCGCGCGGCAACGCGGCCGCGGCGGACGCGATCGTGTCCATCCACGCGGACGGCGGACCGGCGGGCGGACGCGGCTTCCACGTCATCCTGCCCGCCACGGTCAAGGACAAGAGCGTCGACACCACCCCGATCCTGGCCTCCTCACGCGCGCTGGGCACCAACCTGGCCGCCGCCTTCCGGGCGGCGACCGGCACCGGCCCCGCGACCTACCTGGGCACCCAGGACGGTCTGGTCACCCGCACCGACCTCGGCGGGTTGAACCTGTCCACCCGACCCAAGGTGTTCATCGAATGCGGCAACATGCGCAACGCCACGGACGCCGCGCAGTTCACCGACGCGAACTGGCGCGAACGCGCCGCGTCCGGGATCGCGACTGGCATCACGGCCTATCTGCTGAAGGGGACGTGAGCCCCGAGTCGGCTGTCCCCTAGGGTCTTTCCGACCGTCCTCGTCGCCCCCGCGCCGCTGACGGTCCCCGGTTCGCGGCGCCCACGCGCGCCATGTACCACCGGACGGTTCCGGGTCGGGCAACGACCGCCGTGAACCGCACGATCGGGCCCGGCGCGAGCCGTCCACGCACCGCATGTCGTCCGGCGCGCCCCGCGCCGCCGACACACGTCCCCTCCGTACCTGTTAAGGAGAAACGTTGAACCGGAAAGGGATCACGAGGGGCGATGCGATCGTCATTCTCGCGATCGTCCTGATCTTCATCTTCTCGTTCTTCAAATACTACGAAATCAGCGAATCCCTGAGCAGCGAAGACAGCGACGGTCCGTTCAGCGGGCGCAGCCGGAGTCAGGGCTGGAACGCCTGGACCGTCAACTTCTATCCGCTGATGCCCGCCGTGGTGCTGGTCCCGCTGCTGGCCGCACTGCTCCTGGTGATCGGCCGCTTCGTGGCCCAGCCGGACCGGCAGGTGCTCGGCCTGGCCCCGCGCCAGTGGGCGATCGCGTTCGGCGTGACCGGCGCGATCAGCGGCTTCTTCGCCCCGTTCGGGGCGGGCGGCGTGATCGGCGACATCGTCAAGGGTTCGGACACGGTCGATGCCGGACCCACCGTCTTCGCCTGGTTGATGATGGTGGCCGGGCTCATCGCGGCGCTCTTCCTGCTCATCGGGGATCGCATCCCCAGCCTGGCCGCGCCGCTGTTCAGCCCGGTCCCGCAGCAGCCGTGGGGCTACCCGCCGAACGGCACGGGCGGCTACCCGGCCCCGGTCGACCCGAACACCGGCTACCCGCTGCCGAACGCCACCGGCGCCTACCCGGCGCCCGCCTACCCGGCACCGGGCACCGGCACGGGCGCGGGCGCGGGCGCGGGCGCGGGCGCGCCGATGGCGGGCGTGCCAGCGCACATGCCCCCGCCGGACGTCACCGGCGCCGCCGGCACCGGGACCGGCGTCGCGCCGGTCCCCGGACAGCCGGCTCCGGCCGCGACCGGGTCGAGCGCACCGGAGTTCGCCCAGTTCTGGTTCGCCGTCCCGGAGGCCCGGACGCTGGCGCCCGCCGAGGGGCTGTCCAAGGAACCGGTGGCCACGCTGCAGACCGGCCAGTGGTACCTCGCGGTCGCCCCGCACCCGGGCGGCGTCCTGGTCGAGGTGGATGGTGTTCGAGGGGTCCTGAGCAACGTCTCCGGCATCCAGCGCGGAGAATGACGGTACGTCAACCGCCGGTGCCGGCGCGGGCGACCGCGCCGGCACCGGCGACGGTCCGGCCGCCGCACGGCAATTCCGAGCAGTACGAAAGCCCTGTCAGGGAGGAGCACGATGCCACGCAAGGGCGTCACCCGAGGTGATCTGATCGTCGCCGTGGCGGCGATCGGAGTTCTGGTCTTCTCGTTTCTCCCCTGGTACACGGTGACCGCCAAGGGCAAACAGATCGTCGGGGGAACCACCGACTACTCGGCCTGGATCGGCGACTTCACGCCGCTGGCGCCCGCGGTCGTGCTGCTGTCCTCGATCTCGCTGGTGCTGCTGCTGATCGGCCGCTACACCTTCCGGCCCGGATCGCCGCAGCCGACCGAGATCCAGTTCTGTGGGCTGGCTCTTCGGCAATGGGGCGTCGCGCTGGGCGTCGCGTCGGCGTGGAGCGCGGTGTGGGCCGTGTTCGGCGCGGACGGCGGCTACGAGAAGTTGGCGCGCTACGCCCAGGAGGTCGCCCGCGCCGGCGACCCGCAGGCGAGCGTGGACGCCGGACACGGCTGGGGTGCGTGGGGGTTGGCGGGCTTCGCCGTGCTCCAGGCCCTGTTGCTGTTGACCGTGGATCGCATCGGCGGGCTGAACGTCCCGCTGGTGCGCCCGCGCGAGAACAACTGGCAGGGCTACCCCGGCGGCGGCTTCCCCGGCGCTCCCGGCGGGTATCCGCCCGGCCCGCCCGGCACCGGTGGCTTCCCGATCCCGCCGCCCGTCGCGCCGCCGGTCTACGGGCCGTCGGGCAACACTCCCCCGCCGCAGACACCGCCGATACAGCCGCCCGCGGTCCAGCCGCCGGTACTGCTGTTCAAGCAGGACGACTCCCCGGAGCCCGCTGCCCTCGAACGCGAGCCGGAATCCGGCGACCCGGGCACGTTCGAGCAGTACTGGCTGGCCGTTCCCGAACCGAGGCCGCTGCACCCGCTGGACCACGCCGGTGACGCGCCGGCCACCCTGCATCCGGGCGTCTGGTATCTCGCGGTGGGTGTTCGAGACGGCGGCGTCGTCATCGATCTCGACGGCCTACAGGGCCTGTTGACCGATCTGACGGGTGTTCAGCGCGGCGAGTAGACATCTTCGAGAAAATGCCCCCATACGGCGCGTCGTGTGGGGCCGGGACACAGATCGTTCCCTCGTCTGGCACAGTGTCCCCGGACCAATGCACCGAGGACGCGCGGGGGCGACGTCGGTGGCACGACATGGGTCGCCCCCGTACGCTGTCGGCGCCCATCCCCCTCGGGAGGAGTATTAGTGGACGTCAGAAAGCTTTCGCGTGGCGACGCGGTCATCGGGGTCGCCGCCGTGCTCATCTTCATCTTCTCGTTCCTGAACTACGTCAAGTCGACGCGTTCGTCCGATGGTGTCAACGCGTGGTCGTCGCACCTCGCGCCGACCCTCTTCGCCGTGGTCCTCACGCCGATCATCGCGGCCGTCCTGTTCATCCTCGGTGGCCTGCTCCCGCAGCTCCAGGACAAGCAGATCCTCGGTCTGACCGCACGTCAGTGGGCGTTGCCGCTCACGATCCTGGCGCCGATCTCCGCGCTGTGGTCGATCGCGCAGGCGGACAGTGACCTCGGCATCGAGATGGGGATCGGTGGCATCTTCCTCATCCTGCTGGTCATCGTCCTCGTCGCGACGATGATCGCCACCACCGTGGCGCCCGCCCTCCAGGCGCCGCTGCTCGGCGCGGCCGGCCCCGCGGCGGCCCCGCAGGGTCAGTACGGCGGCCCGCAGGGTCAGCAGCAGCAGTACGGAGGCGCGCCCTTCGGCGGTCCGCAGGGTCCCCAGGGCCCCCAGGGTCCGCAGTCGTACGGCGGCGCCCCGCAGCAGGGCGGCTTCGGCGGCCCGGCGCCGCAGGGTCCGCAGGCCGGCTTCGGCGGCCCCGGCCCGCAGGGTCCGCAGGGCCCCGGCGGCATGCAGCAGCCCGCCCCCGGCGGCCAGGCACCCTTCCAGCCCTTCTGGTTCTCGGTGCCGGACTCGCGTCCGATGCTGGACGAGCACACCAACCAGGAGAAGGGCGTCCTGAACACGGGCGTCTGGTACCTGGCGGTGGCCGAGCACCCCAACGGCCTGCTGGTCGAGGTCGACAACGTGCGCGGCGTGCTCCAGAACACGATCGGCATCCAGCGCTCGTGACACCGGTGCTCCCGAGGAACCGGTAGTACCGAGACACCGCGACTCGGCAATACGACAGGGCGTCGTCCACATCGGACGGCGCCCTGTCGCATGCCCGGAGCGGGCGCCCGAGGGGAGGCGGCCTCCCAGGAAAGTAAAACGTGTTCTAGTCTGCGGAGGCGATTCGCCGTGCTACTCCGTGGAGGTAACGCCATGAGGCTGGGTCTGACGTTCGGATACTGGGGCCGAGGCCCGTCCGCAGGCTTCGTCGAGTCGGCCCAAAAGGCCGAGCAACTCGGGTTCGACGCGGTGTGGACCGCCGAGTCCTGGGGCTCGGACGCCTTCACGCCGCTGACCTGGATCGCCGCCCACACCTCACGCATCAAGCTGGGCACGGCGGTGACCCAGATGACCGCACGCACGCCCACCGCGACCGCGATGCACGCGCTGACCCTGGACCACCTCTCCGGCGGCCGGGTGATCCTGGGCCTGGGGCTCTCCGGCCCGCAGGTGGTCGAGGGCTGGTACGGACGGCCGTTCCCGAAGAGCCCGCTGACCTTCACCCGCGAATACGTGGACGTGATCCGCCAGGTGTTGCGCCGGGAGGGACCGGTGGTCGCCGAAGGCCGCTACGCCCGCCACCCCTACACCGGCGAGGACGGCAGCGGACTGGGCAAGTCGCTCAAGTCGATCACCCACCCGCTGCGGGCCGATCTGCCGATCTTCCTCGGCGCCGAGGGGCCGAAGAACGTGCACCTGACCACGCAGATCGCGGACGGCTGGTTGCCCCTGCACTGGGCGCCGACCCGCCCCGAGGTGTACGCGGACGCCCTGCGCGACAAGCCGGCCGGCTTCCGGATCGCGCCGATGGTGCAGGTGGCCCTCGGCGACGACGTCGAACAGGCGATGTACCCGATCAAGGCGGCGATGGGCTTCTACGTCGGCGGCATGGGCGCGAAGAACAAGAACTTCCACGCCGACCTGATGCGGCGGTTCGGCTACGCCGACGAGGCGGACCGGATCCAGGAGTTGTTCATGGCCGGCAAGCGGGACGAGGCGATCGCCGCCGTCCCGAGCGCCTTCGTCGACGAGATCGCGCTGGTCGGCCCGGCGGCCCGAATCCGCGAGCGCTTCACCGCCTGGGCCGCCGACCCGCACGTCACCGACATGATCGTCACCACCCGCAACCTGGAGGCCCTCGAACTCCTGGCCGAACTCGCCACCTGAGCACCGGGAGCGGCCGGGCCGCCGATCCACCCGCCGGCCCCGCCGCTCCACCGCCCACCCCGGTCAGGGGCCCGGACAGGGCTTAGGGCAACGGCGCCATGCACAGTTCCTGATTGCGCGACGGCAACGGGTAGTAGACCGGCGAACGACCCGGGCAACTGGTCGCGTTCGTGGCGGCCAGCGGGTGCACCTCGTCGATCCGCAGGCGGCCCTGGCGATCCGGCGGGAGGGGGCCCTGGCACGCGACCAGCGAGGCCAGGAAGGCCCATTGCCGGCCGTCGCGCGTCTCCGCGGGCACACACTCGCCCGGGTGGAAGACCCGCTCCAGGCACAGCGCGACCACGCCGGGGGTAGTCGGCCAGCGACTGCGCCCGTCGGTGCTCATACAGTCCGTCGTGCCGGCGCCGGCCGAGGTACGCGCCAACACCCGCTGCCGCGCCGCCGGGTCCTCGCAGGGCAAGGTGCGAAACGCGGCGGGTCGCCATCCCGGCGTGCCGTCGCTCGCGAAGTCCACACACGCGCCCACCGGGGCGCTCGCCACGAACGCGGCGATCGGATCGGTCGGCGCGCCGGAGGAACGAGCATCGGCCGCACCCGCCTTGCCCCGATCCCGGTCCTCGCGTCCACGCTCGTAGGCGACACCGCCGAACAGGCCGCCCACCAGGGCGATCACCACGAGCACGGCGACCAGCCACCAGCCGGCCCCGCCACCCTCGTGCGGCTCGGGCGGGGCGGGCAGGTCGTAGGTGTCCGGCCGATCGTCGCTGTCGTCGATGCGCGGCACCATCGCCTCGACGATCCGGGCCAGTTGCATCGTCTCGGCGACCGCCGGCTCGTCGGCCGAGGCCCCGGCCGGCTCCGCCGCAGCAGGCTTCGTCGACGCTCCCGCGTTCGCCGGTTTCGCCTCGACCAGCTTGACCGGCTTGACCGGGCCGACCTTGTCACCGACCGAACCCCCGTGCGCGGAACCGCCCTTCGCCTGGGCGTCGAGTCGATCGGCGAGCGGCACGGTCGGCGGGTCACCGACCAGGCGCCCGCGCCGGTGGTACGCGTCGATCAGCTCCAACGCGGGCCCCGGCAACCACGAGGCGGCGCCGTACGCCCCCCGACGATCCGCCGAATCCGGTGAATCCGGTGAATCCGGCGAATCCGCCGAACCCGGTGAATCCAGCGCCACCTCGTCGAGCAGCGCACGCGGGGTCGGCCGATCCGCCGGGTCCCGGGCCAGACAGGAGCGGATCAGCGCGATCAACTCTTCCGGCACATCGGCCAGTTCCGGCTCGCCGGTGGCCACACTGCGTCGGATCGCCGCCTCGCCGGTACCGGAGTGCGGGGGCCGCCCGGTCGCCGCGAAGCAGAGCAGCGCGCCGAGCGCGTAGACATCGGACGCCGGCCCCGGGTCCTCGCCTCGGGCCTGCTCCGGCGCGAGGTAGCCGGGCGCGGCGAGCGGACTGCCCGCGCCCTCGATCCCGAATCCGGTCACCCTCGGCCCGTCCGAGGCCACCACGATCTGCGCCGGTCGCAGATCTCCGTGCGTCAGCGACGCCTGATGAATCGTCACCAGCCCCTCGGCGATCCCGGCGGCGAGCCACCGCACCGCGTCCGGCGGCAGCGGTCCGCACGAGATCACCAGGTCGCCGAGCGACGGCGCGGGCACGTACACCGAGGCCACCCACGGATTGCGGGTCGCGCCACCGGCCGAGATCACCTCGATCACGCCGGGCCCGCGCACCTTCTGCGCCCGCTTGATGCCCTGCTGCTCGCCGTACAACATCCGCACGGCCATCGGCCGCCCGGCAGCGGTTCGCGCCAGATACACCCACCCGGGGCTGCCGGCGCCCAGCAATCCCACCACCGTGTAGGGACCTATTCGATCCCCCGGCTCCAACCCAGCCGCCATACCCACCCTCGTCACGCGAGTCGCCCAGCCCCCCACGCGAACCCTATTGCCGCCACGACCTGCCCCAACAACCGAGCACACCGCCCCCACTCGTCACCCAAGCAAGAACAGCCCACCCGAAGCCGGCAACCCGGCCCGCCCCCACTCAAGGACAAGCCCGCAAACCACCCCACGCACCCCCAAGCCAAGCAAAACCAGCCCGCCCGACACCTGAGGACAAGCCCGAAACCCGCCCCATCACGCCCAAGCCAAACAACCCCAGCCCGTCCGGCGCCTGAGGACCCCCGACTCAGACCCCGTCCACACACAGCTCCGACCCACACCGCACCTGAGCCGGATCCAGCCCCACCGGCAGGAAATCCCCCTCGAACGCCGAAGCCGCCCCGCCGAACACCGCCGTCGTGGCCGGCTCCCCGCCCAGCACGGCGGTAGCCAAAATCATCGCGCCCGCCGTCCACGCGGTCCGCTCCACCGGCCAGATCGCATCGTCCTCGAACACGTACCCGGTCCAGTACAGCCCGTCCTCGTGCCGCAGCCGCTGGATCCACGAGACGATCTCCACCGCCCGGTCGCTCTCCCCCAACGCCCAGAGCGCGATGGCCAGTTCGCAGCTCTCCGCGCCGGTGACCCAGGGCCGGTCGGAGACACACCGCACGCCCAGCTCCGGCACCACGAAGGTGTCCCAGCCGGCCTTGATCCGTTCGTCCGCCGCCGGCCCCCGCAGCGCGGTGCCCAGGATCGGGTAGTACCAGTCCATCGAGTATCGGTTCTTGTCCAGGAACCGCTCGGGATGCGATACCACCGCATGGCCCAACCGCCCCGCGGCCAACTCCCAGTCCGGCTGCGGCTCGCCGAGGTGCTCGGCGATCGCCAGCGCACACCGCAGCGCCTGGTACATGCTCGCCGACCCGGTGAGCAACGCGTCCGGCACCGGCACGCCGTGTTCGTCGCGCTTCCAGCGGATCTCCCCGCCGGGCGCCTGGAGATCGAGGATGAAGCCCATCGCCGCGCGCAGCTTCGGCCACATCCGAACCAGGAACTCCTCGCTCCCGGTGAGGAGATGGTGGTGCCACAGGCCAACCGCCAGGTAGGCCGTGAAGTTGGCCTCCTTGTTGCGATCGGTCACCACGCCGTCCACGTACGCGGCGTACCACGAGCCGTCCCGCTCCTGCCGACTCGCCAGCCAGCGATACGCCCGCTCGGCCTCGTCGTGCCGGCCGGCCACGTCGAGCGCCATCGCGGCCTCGGTGTGGTCCCACGGGTCCAGGTGTCCGCCGACGAACCACGGGATCGACCCGTCCGGTCGCTGTACGGCGGCGATCCCGTCGATCGTCACGGCCACCTGGTCGAGCGTCAACACGCCTTCCAGGGCCAGCAGTTCGAGCGCGGGCTCGGAGCCGCGACGGCGGCCCGCGACGCTCACGCGCTCGCCCCGGCGAGGTCGCCGTCCGCGCCGGCCTCGGTCTCGCCGTGCGGCCGGGGCTTGGTCGCGTAGACCACCAGGCTCTTGCCGATCAGCGGGTCCAACGCCTTCTCCGCGAGGCGGGTGGCCAGCGGGCGCTTCATGATGTCCCACACCAGGAGCTTGTGCCAGGCCCGGACCGGGAGCGCCTTGTCGTTGTCCACGCCCACCGCGCACTTGATCCACCAGTACGGCGAGTGCAGGGCGTGCGTGTGGTGGGTCCCGTACGGCCGGAGCCCGGACTCGCGGATCCGGGCCGCGAATTCGTCGCCCTTGTAGATCCGGATGTGCCCGCCCTCGACCTCGTGGTAGGCGTCCGACAGCGCCCAACAGATCTTCTCCGGCCCGTAGCGCGGCACGGTCATCGCGGCCAGGCCGCCCGGCTTGAGCACCCGGAACAGCTCGTTCAACACGCCCTTGTCGTCCGGGATGTGCTCCAGCACCTCGGAGATGATCACCCGGTCGAAGCTGTCGTCCGGGAACGGCAGCGCCAGCGCGTCCCCGACGAGCGCCTCGGCTCGCGCACCCTCGGGAACCTCACCGGCGGCCAGCATCGAGGCGAACATCGCGTCCACCTCGGCGATGTCCTTCGCGTTCCGATCGAGGGCGACCACGTCGGCGCCGCGCCGGTACGCCTCGAAGGCATGCCGGCCGCCACCACAACCCATGTCCAGGACCCGATCCCCCGGGGCCAGGGGAAAGCGGGAAAAATCCACGGTGAGCAAGTCGGCGACTCCGTCTCGTATTGCGCGAACCGGTTGCGGGGGCGGCCGGCGGGGATGGGCTGTGGTCAGCGGTTTGCGGATCCGACGCCGTGCGACGCGGGCGGCGGCAGCCGGCGGCCGAACGGCGAGCGGCCGAGCAGTACATCGCTCGCCCGTTCGGTGAGCCCGCGTCTACCGGGGCCGGCCGTGGTCGGCGCGGTGGGACCGGCCGCGAGTGCGGCCCGGTAGCTCTCCACGGTACGCACTGCCGTGTTGCGCCAGGTGAACCGCTCCAGCACCCGGGCCCGGCCCGCCTCGGCCAGTCGGGCGCGCAGTTCGGGGTCCTCCAGCAACCGGGTGAGCGCGGCGCGCAGGGCCTCCGGGTCGCCCGGCGGCACCGCGAGGCAGGTCTCCCCGTCCGGGCCGGCGACCTCGGGGATCGCGCCGCCGGTGCTGGCCACGAGCGCGGTCCCGCAGGCCATCGCCTCGGCGGCGGGCAGCGAGAAGCCCTCGTAGAGCGAGGGCACGCAGGCGACCTCGGCGCTGCGGATCAGGTCGACCAGTTCGTCGTCGGTGAGTCCGGACACGAACCGGATCGCCGAGGTCAGGCCCAGCCGGTCGATCGCACGCAGCACCGGCCCGTCCCCCTTGGGACGGCCGACCACCACGAGTTCGACGTGGTCGTGGTCGGCGCGCAGCTTGGCGAGCGCCTCGACCAGGTGGATCAGGCCCTTGAGGGGGACGTCCGCGCTCGCGGTGGTGACGATCCGGCCGGGCACCTTGGCCACCGCGGGGTCCGGCGCGAACCGATCGGTGTCGGCGCCCACCGGGACCACGGTGACCCGGCTCGGCGAGACGCCGAGGTGGTCGACGATCTCCGCCTTGGAGGAGCCGGACACGGTGAGCACGTCGCTCAGCCGCGCGGACACCCGCTTTTGCATGGTGGTGAACCCGTACCAGCGGTGCAGCGTGGCCTTGCGCCGCAGCGTGGTGGCCTCGCCGATCTCCAGCGCGCGGTCCACCGTGATCGGGTGGTGGATCGTGGTCACCAGCGGGAACCCGAGTCGGGGCAGCGCGAGTTGGCCGTAGCCCAGCGTCTGGTTGTCGTGCACGATGTCGAACTCGCCGCGCCGGGCCGCCAGGTGCCGCCACGCGCGCAGCGAGAAGGTGAGCGGCTCGGGGAAGCCCGCGGTCAGCATGCCGCCGACCTCCAGGATGTCGATCCAGTCGCGGTATTCCTTCAACCCGGGCAGCCGGAACGGATCCGGGTCGCGATACAGGTCCAGGCTGGGCAGTGTGGTGAGCTTCACGCCCTCGTCCACGACCGCGTACGGCGGGCCGGAGATCACCTCGACCTGGTGGCCGAGCCGGGTGAGTTCGCGGGACAGGTGGCGGACGTAGACTCCCTGTCCGCCGCAGTACGGATCGCCGCGATACGCCAACAGGGCGATTCGCAGGGGTCGCTCCGGGGAGGTCCGCGCCGGGTCCACCCGGGCGTCCACGGCGGTTGCGGTCTCCCGGATCACGAATGGCCCCCTATCGCTGCCCTCGTCGGAGCATAGTAGTCGCGTAATCTAGAACAAGTTTCAGTAACTGCTCGTCGGAGACCAGCCAAGATACCGCCGGGTACCCACCGCGACGGGCACCGCGTGACCCGTAACACACCGGCCGGCGAACCGCCGCGCACCGAGAGGCTGACATGACGACGTATACGAAGGCCGACCGGGCGCCGCTCACCGAGCGGCAGGAGGCGCGCCGCCGGCGGATCCTGCGGGCGACCACCCAGCTTGCCGCCCGTGGCGGCTACGAATCGGTCCAGATGCGCGAGGTCGCCGAGCTGTCCGAGGTCGCGCTGGGCACGCTGTACCGGTACTTCCCGTCCAAGGTGCACCTGCTCGTGGCGACCATGTACGACCAGCTCGACCAGCTGCACGCCCAGCTTCGCCGACGACCGCCGCGCAGCGCGAACTCGCGCGAGCGGGTGGTGGACACCCTGCTGCGCGCGTTCAAGGGCATGCAGCGCGAGCCGCACCTGACCGAGGCGATGATGCGCGCGCTCCAGTTCGCGGACCGCTCGGTGGGCGCGGAGGTGGACACCGTCAGCCGGGAGACCACCACGATGATCCTGGAGGCGATCAGCGGCGACGAGCCGGCGGCCGAGCCGACCGCCGAGGACCTCGCGGTGATCCGGGTGATCACCCACACGTGGCACTCGTCGTTGATCGCGTGGCTGAACGGCCGCGCCTCGATCGCCCAGGTCCGTACCGACATCGAAACGGTCTGCCGGCTGATCCCGGAGGACTGAGCCCACGCCGGGGGCGGGCCGCTCCGACCCGCCCCGGCGTCGCAGCCGCCTCGCCTAGTCCGGCGGAAAAACGACCTTGCCCGAGCCCACCTCGATGATCGAGATCGCCTCGACCGGGCAGCTCTCGGCCGCCTCCAGGATCGCGTCCGAGGCGTCCATCTCCTCGGCCCTGGGATGCGACTGCCGACCCGCGTCCAGCTTGAAATCGGTCGGGGCGCTGCCGATGCACATGCCCGAACCGATACAGACGCCTCTGTCGACCTCGACGCGCCAGCGATCACCCATCAGGAACACCTCTTCTTGGCTCGGCCTCGCGGGGCCTGGAACCGCCGGCCCACCCGTGCTTGGGCGGGCCGGCGGCGACGGTCAGATCTGCGCGTCGTAGCCCGCGGGCAACGCGATCGACTTGGCCTCGGTGTACGCGCCCAGGCCCTCGATGCCGAACTCGCGGCCGATGCCGGAGTTCTTGAAGCCGCCGAACGGGCCGAAGAAGTCCAGGCCGAACGTGTTCACCGAGTAGGTGCCGGTACGGATCCGGCGGGCGACGTCGATGCCCTTCTCGGTGTCGTTGGTCCACACGCTGCCGGACAGCCCGAAGTCCGAGTCGTTGGCCAGCGCGATCGCGTGCTCCTCGTCGTCGTAGGCGATCAGCGCGACGACCGGGCCGAAGACCTCCTCCTGGGCGATCCGCATCGCGTTGTCCACGTCGCCGAACAGCGTGGGCTCGACGTACCAGCCCTTCTCCAGCGCCTCGGGCCGACCGCCGCCGGCGAGCAGCTTGGCGCCCTCCTCCTGGGCGATCCGGATGTAGTCGAACGAACGCTGCTGCTGCCGCTTGGCCACCAGCGGGCCGACCTGGGTGTCGGCCGCCATCGGGTCGCCGACCTTGAGCTCGCCGACCCACGCGGTGAAGCGCTCGGCGATCTCGTCGTAGCGGCTGCGCGGAGCCAGGATGCGGGTCTGCGCGACGCACGCCTGGCCGTTGTTCATGTACGAGTTGGGCAGCAGCGTCGTGGCGGTGTGCTCCAGGTCGGCGTCCGGCAGGATGATCGCCGCCGACTTGCCGCCCAGTTCCAGGGTGACCCGGGTGAGGTTGCGCGCGGCGACCTCCATGATGCGCTTGCCCGCGCCGACCGAGCCGGTGAACGCGACCTTGTCGATGCCGGGGTGGCCGACCAGGTACTCGCTGACCTCGCGGTCGGCGGCGACGATGCTCAGCACGCCGTCCGGGAGGCCGGCCTCCCGGCAGATCTCGGCCAGGATGTACGAGTCGAGCGGGGTCTCCGGGGACGGCTTGAGCACGATCGTGCAGCCGGCCGCGATCGCCGGCGCCAACTTGGCGGCGGTGACGAACTGCGGGACGTTCCACGGCACCACGGCGGCCACCACGCCGACCGGCTCGCGGCGGATCAGCAGCGGGTTGAGCAGGCCGGCCCGCTTCTCCTCCCACTGGTAGTCGCGGGCGATCTTGGCCACCGTGTCGTAGATCATCCCGGCGCCGATGGCCTGCGCGAACAGGCCCCAGCCGACCGGCGAACCGTTCTGCGAGCCGACCACCTCGGCGATCTCCTGCGAACGCGTCATGAAGCCGTCGCGGATCTTCTCCAGGATGGTGATCCGCTCGTCCAACGACATCCGCGGCCACGGGCCCTCTTCGAACGCCTTGCGCGCGGCGGCCACCGCGGCGTCCACGTCCGCGGTCGAGGCGTGCGGAACACGCGCGATGACCTCTTCGGTGTGGGGCGAGACGACCTCGATCGTGTCCTTGCCAATCGGGTCCACCAGCTTGCCGCCGATGACCAGTTGGCTGTGCTCCACGATATCCGTCATCACGGTCCTCCTCGGTGCGGGCGTGCACACACGCTGCGCGATACAGGGGCTTGCGGGCTATGAGCAGAACTCTGACTAGAACAGATATCAGTTTGCCGATGAGGGAACAACGCATTCGGGGCTCGAATGAGACTGGAGTCTCATCGGCTGACAGGTAAGGATCGTACGTGTCGGATCTCGATCTGACGACCCCTCAAGTCACCCGTGCGGTGGTGTATGAGAGAACGTGTTCTATGGTGATCAACGAAGCCGGGCGGGCATCCGGCCTTCGGCTGGCGCCACTTCGAGAACCGTCGAGAAGGAGGCCGCCCGTGACCACCGCGCCCGACCGCCCCATCCCACCCGCTCCCCGTGTCGCCGATCTGGGCAACGGAGTGTGGACCGTCCCGGTTCCGATCCCGAACAATCCGCTCGGTTGCACGCTCGTCTATGTGCTGGAAACCGACGCGGGACCGGTCCTGGTCGACTCGGGCTGGGACGACCCGGTCTCCTACCGGGCCCTGGTCGACGGCCTGGTCGAGGTCGGCACCTCGATCGAGGACGTGCACGGCGTCCTGGTCACCCACGCGCACCCCGACCACCACGGGTTGTCCGAGAAGGTGCGCGAGGTCTCCGGCGCCTGGGTCGCGCTGCACGCGGCGGACGCCGAGCAGGTCGAGCAGATCAACAGCGCGCCGCGCGCCGCGTGGCTGCGGCACCACCTGGAGGTGCTCACCCTCGCGGGCGCACCGCAGGAGGCCCTGGACGCGCTCACCGGCCTGCGCACCGCCGCGGCCGGCAACCGCCCGCGCCTGCACTACGCGGTGCCGGACCGCGAGTTGGTGCACGGCGAGCTCGCGCCCGTGCCCGGCCGCACGGTGCGCACGGTGTGGACGCCCGGCCACACGCCCGGCCACGTCTGCCTGCACCTGGAGGGCGGCGACGGGCGGTTGCTCTCCGGCGACCACCTGCTGCCCTCGATCACGCCGCACATCGGACTCTACGACGATGCCGAGGAGGCCGACCCGCTGGGCGACTTCCTGGCCTCGCTGACACGTGTCGCGCGGTTGCCGATCACCGGCGTGCTGCCCGCGCACGAACACGCCTTCGCGGACGCCGCGGGCCGGGCGGCGGAGGTGGCCGCGTTGCACGAGGTGCGGCTCGCGGCACTGCACACCCGGCTGCGCGCGGCGTCGCTGACCCTGTGGCAGATCGCCGAGGGCATGGACTGGAACCGGCCGTGGGCGCGGTTGGGCGCGCAGAATCGGCAACTGGCCCTCAGCGAGGCCGCCGCGCACCTGCGTCACCTGGTCAAGCGCGGGCGGGCGACGGCCGAGTCCGGTGCCGACCCCGTGCGCTATACGGCCGTGTGACGCTCGGGGCCCGCGGGACGCCCGGGTAGGGTGGCGAGGACTCTCGACAGTCGCCCCGCGGTGCGATCCGTGGGGCGCGGTGCGATCCGCACAGCGTTCAGCGAAAGGCCATGCATGCCCTCCCCCCGACGTCGCGGGCGCGCCGCGGCGGCCTCCGTGCTCACGACGGCACTGTTGTGCTCGGTCTGGACGGGGGGTGTGGCCGGCGCCGCGCCGACGCCGCCGCCGCCCGGCGGTGCGCTCGGGGCGGGCATGGGCGCCTCGGCGCCGCCCACGACCATCTCCGGGTCCACCGTCCGGCCGATAGTGGCGCTCTCGCCCGTTCCGGCCCGCAAGGCGCAGTCCGGCCCCGTGCCGCCCGCGCTGTACGGGAAGAGCGATCCGAGCGCGGACGGGGTCTACCGGCAGTCGCTGGCGATCCTGGCGCTGGCCTCGACCGACAGCACGCCGGCCCCGACCGCGATCGAGTGGCTGCTCGGACAGCAGTGCGCGGACGGCGGCTTCACCGCCTACCGCGCCGATCCGGCCGCGCCGTGCGACGCCGATCGGGAGGACACCGTCGCCACGGCGACCGCGATGGAGGCGTTGCGCGCGCTGCGTACGTACGACACGCGGGTCGCCCGAGGGGGCGACTGGCTCCGGTCCAAGCAACTCCCGGACGGCTCGTTCGCGGCCGTCCCCGGTCCGAACGCGATCGGCGATCCGACCGCGACGGCGGCGGCGATCAGCGCGATCGTCACCGCCGGCCGCTCGCCGGAGTTGCTCAAGTCGCCGCAGGGCCGCACGCCGACCGACGCGCTCAGGGCCGCCCAGTTGGGCTGCACCGCGCCGGAGCCGGACCGGGGCGCGTTCGCGGCGGGCCCGGGGGCACCGGTCGACCCGCTGCTGAGTGGCCGCTCGGTGCTCGCGCTCGGCTACGGGACCCAACCGGCGGTCCCCGCACCCTCGATCGCGATCACGCCGCTGGTGTGCCCCGGCGCCGAGCCGAACCGGCAGGCGGCGGCGCAGGGCGGCGCGGCGTGGCTGATCGCCAAGCTGAAGGCGGGCGGCAACCACATCGGTGGGCCGACCGACTTCGATGCCACGGTGGCCGCGGTGCAGGCGCTGTCGGCGACCGGGCACCCGGCCGAGGCGGGCGCGGCGGCCGACTGGCTGGCCGCCGGCGCCAAGACGATGGCGGGCAACGACCCGGTCCGGCTCGCGTCGCTGATCCTGGCGGCCGTGGCGACGAACCGCACGGTGACCACGTTCGGCGGCCTGGATCTGCCGAACCTGCTCGCGGCCACCGGCCCGGCCGCGACGCCGACCGCGGACATGACCAATCAGAGCAATCTGATCGACGGCCCGGAGGACCACACGCTGCGGGACACGGTGGGCGCGGTGATCGCGGTGCTGCTGGCCGCCACCTTGATCCTGGGCATGCGGCGGGGTCGCCGCGAGGACTGAGCGCCTGCCGGAACGGGGGCGGCCCGGCCGGGCCGCCCCCGTTCCGGTGTCCGGGTCCGCTCAGTGCCTGCGGCCCGGCGTCACCTCGTGCGTCTCCAGTCGGCGTGCCTCGTCGTCGGTGAACACCCGGGAGCGGATCAGGAATCGCCTGCCGGTGGGCGCCTCGACCGAGAATCCGCCGCCCCGCCCGGGCACCACGTCCACGGTCAGGTGGGTGTGCCGCCAGTACTCGTACTGCGCCGCGGACATGTAGAACGGCTGCTCCGCGACCCAGCCCAGCAACACGTCGGCGTCGCCGACCAGGAACTCCCCGCGCGGGTAGCACATCGGCGACGACCCGTCGCAACATCCGCCCGACTGGTGGAACAACAACGGCCCGTGTTCGGCCGCGAGTTCGGCCACCAGGTCGGCGGCGGCCGCGGTGATCGCGACCTTCTCCACCGAACCGGCCCACCCCTCGGGCCCGCTCGGCGTCCGCACCGGTTCGTCCATCAGAAGAATCCGAGCTTCTTCGCCGAGTAACTGACCAGCATGTTCTTGGTGTTCTGGTAGTGGCCGAGCATCATCCGGTGGTTCTCCCGACCCATGCCGGACGCCTTGTATCCGCCGAACGCCGCGTGCGCGGGGTAGGCGTGGTAGCAGTTGGTCCACACCCGGCCGGCCTTGATCTCCCGGCCGAACCGGTAGGCCCGCGTCGCGTCCCGGGTCCACACGCCCGCGCCCAGGCCGTACAGCGTGTCGTTGGCGATCCGCAGCGCCTCGGCGTCGTCGCGGAAGGTGGTCACCGAGACCACCGGGCCGAAGATCTCCTCCTGGAAGATCCGCATGTCGTTGCTGCCCTTGAAGATGGTCGGCTCGACGTAGTAGCCGTCCTCGAAGCCCTCGACCACCTTGCGCCCGCCGCCGGTCAGGATCTCGGCGCCCTCCTGCCGGCCGATGTCGAGGTAGGAGAGGATCTTCTCCAACTGGTCGTTGGACGCCTGCGCGCCGACCATGGTCGCCGGATCGAGCGGGTTGCCCTGCACGATCGCCCGGGTGCGCGCCAACGCGCGCTCGATGAACCGGTCGTAGATCGACTCGTGGATCAGCGCCCGGGACGGACAGGTACAGACCCCGCCCTGGTTGAGCGCGAACATCACGAATCCCTCGATCGCCTTGTCGAAGAAGTCGTCGTCCTGGTCGGCCACGTCGGCGAAGAAGATGTTCGGGCTCTTGCCGCCGAGTTCGACGGTCACCGGGATGATGTTCTGCGAGGCGTACTGCAGGATGAGCCGACCGGTGGTGGTCTCGCCGGTGAAGGCGACCTTGGCCACCCGGTTGCTGCTCGCGAGCGGCTTGCCGGCCTCGAAGCCGAAGCCGTTGATCACGTTGAGCACGCCGGGCGGCAGCAGGTCGGCGATCAGTTCGATCAGCACCAGGATGCTCACCGGGGTCTGCTCGGCGGGCTTGAGCACCACGCAGTTCCCGGCCGCGAGCGCCGGTGCGAGCTTCCACGTGGCCATCAGCAGCGGGAAGTTCCACGGGATGATCTGCGCCACCACGCCGAGCGGCTCGTGGAAGTGGTACGCGACGGTGTCCTCGTCGAGCTGCGAGATGGAGCCCTCCTGGGCCCGGATCACCCCGGCGAAGTAGCGGAAGTGGTCTATCGCCAGCGGCAGATCGGCGGCCAATGTCTCGCGGACCGGCTTGCCGTTCTCCCACGACTCGGTGACCGCGAGGCGTTCGAGGTTCTGCTCGATGCGATCGGCGATCCGCAGCAGGATCAGCGACCGCTCGGTGACGCTGGTCCGTCCCCACGCGTCGGCGGCGGCGTGTGCGGCGTCCAGCGCGAGTTCGACGTCCTCGGCGGTGGAGCGGGCCACCTCGCAGAACGGCTGTCCGGTCACGGGGGTGATGTCGTCGAAGTACCGGCCCTGCACGGGCGGCACCCACTTGCCCCCGATGTAGTTGTCGTACCGGGGTTCGAAGGTGACGATGCTGTCCGGTTGGCCGGGCTGACTGTAGACCACGCGAGCCTCCGCTTCCGTTGCCGTGCAGTGGGCATGACGGACCATCAGCGGCATTCACCCGGGCCGTGCCGCGGCTCGGGGCGCCTGCGGCCGACGCTAGTCGCTCGGGAGCCGGCGGTCACGGGTTCGCCGGGGGAATACCCGCTTCCGGCGCAGTGGTCGGTCGCCGATTCAACGCGCATTCATCTGGATGTCACGTGTGACATATGCCATTGTACTCGTCGTCGTGTTCTCACCGTGGACCACCGACCGTGGTCCACCCGTGCCCGAAGGGCCGTACATGAGTGCTCACGTACGCCGGAGAAAGTGGTTTGCCACAAGCGTTCCCCTCTTGGCGCTGGCCGTCGCGGTACTGCCGATCGCAGTACCGGCGGCGGCCTCGGCCGCCCCCGTCCCGAGCGCGAACTCGCGGGTCGGGCAAGCGAACACGGCGACGGCGGCCGATCCGGGCGACGAGGTCGACCGGATCGGCTCGCCGCTCTCACTCGGCCCCGACCGAGGTCCGGGGCCGGCCGACGCAAGCAACGCCGAGGCACCCGGCCGAGGCCCGTCCCCGGCGGACCTCCCGCTCGGCCCGCCCGCGCACCAGCGCGCCACGACCGCCGCCGCGGTGCCGGGGTGCACCCTCGCCGAGTTCTCCGCACTGTCCCCACCGGCGCTGGTCGACTTCCTCACCCGCGCCGACGTCGGACCCGATTGCCTGCGCGGCTTCCTGTGGACCTATACGCCCGAGTTGGGCCGGGTGCTGACGCCGGCTCACCTCCAGGCGGTACTGGCCCGAATCACCGCGCTGGCGCCCGGTTACGACGGCACCAACGCGTCGCACCTGTACGAACTCTGGTACTTCACGCACGCCGCGCTCTATCTCGACTGGGACAACCCGGCGATCGACCTGCGCGGACCGGCGGTGGTGGCGGCGATCAACACGGCGGCCGACGCCTTCCGCGCCGGGCCGCACGCGTTCGACGTCACCCCCACCTCGGGCGCGCTGCTGCGCGAGGTGCTGATCAGCGCCGACGTCGACGGCGTCCGTCAGCACCAACTGCCGCTGCTTACCCGGGTGTTCCGGGACATGGACGGCAGCACCAACGCCTGGCAGAGCCCGAACCGCCCGGCCGCCACGCTGGCCGCGCAGAACATCGCCTACCACGGCATCTACAACCACGACGCGGGCTTCATCGCCGCCGTGCAGGCCGATCCGGCGTACCGGGCCGGGCTCAAGGCATTCGTCGGCTACCGGCACCTGAACACGCCGGGCACGTCGGGGCTGCTGCGCAACGGCGTGCTGGAGTACGGCCGACTCGGGCAGATCGGGAGCCTGACCGCGGAGACCGTGGCCGGCCTGGGCACGCTGCTCACCGACACGGAGGGTTGGTACGGCCGGTTCTCCGTGCCGTGGAGCGAGGTCGCGCACTGGCTGGAGAACTACGGCAGTTGCCATGCCGCGGGCGTGTGTCGGGCCGACGTCGAGGCGATGGTCTTCCCGAACACGTACACCTACGACCTGGGCGACATCGAGGTGCACACGTCCCTCGACCGGGCCACCGTCGAGCAGTTGTACTACGCGTCCAAGCAGGTCAAGGAGCAGTTCTTCCGCACGATCGGCAGCGACCTGCCGCTCGCCGGCGACCCGAACCACAAGCTGACGGTCCGGCTCTACGCGAGCATGGCCGACTACCACACCTACCAGCCGTTCCTGTACGGCTACTCGACCGGCAACGGCGGGTTGTACATCGAGGAGGGCGCGACCTTCTACACGTACCAGCGCGTCGTGCCGCGTGATTCCCTCCTCCAGTTGGAGGAGTTGTTCCGCCACGAGTACACCCACTACCTCAACGGCCGCTGGGCGGTGCCCGGTTCGTTCGGCCAGGGACCCTGGTACGCGGAGAACCGGACGACGGCCTTCGACGAGGGCATGGCCGAATACCTGGCCGGCTCGACCCGTGACCAGGGCGTGAAACTGCGCAAGTCACTGGTCACCAAGGTGATCTCGGACGTGCAGAAGTACGGCAGCCGACCCACCGTCCGCGAGACCCTGCACTTCGAGTACGACGACGACGGCTACTTCTTCCGCTACTACGCCTACTCCGGTTCGTTCTTCTCGATGCTCGGCCGCGACCACCCCGACCTGCTCACCGAGATGTACACCCACCTGCGCGGCAACGACGTGGCCGGCTACGACGCCTTCCTGGACCGGGTCAGCGGACCGACCTTCCAGGCCGAGTTCGACACCTACCTCGACCGGCAGATCGCCGGCGTGGACAACCTGATCGTCCCGGTGGCCACCTACACCCCGACCGCCCGACTCTCGGCGACCGGGCCCGACTACATCCGCCAGGTCTTCCGCCAGGCCACCGCCAACGACCCGACCTCGTGCACCGCGACCCGGGAAGCCCAGCCGCGCTTCACCTGCAAGGGCTCGATCACCGCGAACATCGGCTCGACCGACCCCGGCCGCATGCACAAGGACATGGCCGCCACGGTCGACTACTTCATCCTCACCCGCGCCGGCGCGGCCCTGAACAACCTCGCCGACATGAACTGCCACTTCGCCCCACCGGTCCCCTGGCCCAACACCCTCGCCGCCACCTCCCCCTACACCTGCGAAGGCCCCCTCCGCCCCTGACCACACCCCCGATCGACGGCCCCGAGCGCTGCCCACCCCGCGCCCGGGGCCGTCCCACGCCCGATCAGGTGGAGGCGGTCCCGGACTGCTTCAAGCCGTCATAGGCGGCCCTGAGGTCGGCGGCCTCCGGCATACGGCGGCCCTCGACCACCTTCACGACGTCGAGCACCCGCCAGTGGCCGGACGGCACGACCCTGCGCGAGGAGATGGCGCGTCGGGCTGCGTCGCACGCCTCGTCGATTTTGCCGACGCCAAGCAGAATCAAGGCCGGGTCGAGATGCGCGACTGCGGCCCGGCGCACCAATTTTCCTTCCGGCTCCTTCGGTGCGAGCCGAGCAATCACCTCTCCGGCGTATTCCTCGGCAGCCGGATCTCCGAGCGTACGTCTCGCGCGACAAACCCGGACGCGCGGATGCCCGACCCTCCTGGGCGGTCGCTTGGATGGCCACCGGGGAACCCCGGGGCCTGGCACGACCGTTCCGAATGACCGGCAATCCTTGAGCCGGCGCCACACCGGGCGGGGGCGGCACGCCGGCGCGTGTCGGGCACACTGGGGTCATGTCTGTGGTGAAGATCAACGCGCTGACCGTACCCGCCGAGATGCGGGAGACCCTGGAGCAGCGATTCGCGTCGCGCGCCGGGATGGTGGACTCGCAGGACGGCTTCGAGTGGTTCGAGCTGCTGCGCCCGGTCGAAGGGACCGACAAGTACCTCGTCTACACCCGCTGGCGCAGCGAGGAGGACTTCAAGGCGTGGATGGCCGGGAACATGCAGGCCGCCCACGCACAGGGCGACGGCGCCGAGCGCCCCAAGCCCGCCTCCACCGACTCGGCCCTGTGGTCCTTCGAGGTCGTGCAAAGCAACGGCCCGAAAGCCTGACCCGCTCCGCCGACGCCTGCCCCGGTACTAGCCTTGGCGCCATGCCTCGCTATGACTACCGCTGCCGCGCCTGTGGACTCACCTACGAACTCAACCGCCCGATGTCGGCGGCGAACGACCCCGCCACCTGCCCGGACGGCCACACCGACAGCACAAAGCTCCTGTCGACCGTCGCCGTGGCAACGGGCGCCTCCGCCCCCAGCACGGGCGGCGGAGGCGGCGGAGGCTGCTGCGGCGGAGGTTGCTGCGCCTGACCTTCGGCCCGACCGACACATCGCGCCGAAGCCCTCGACGATCGGCACCGCCCGGCGGTAGGACCCACCGGGTGGACCACGCCTACGCGGCCAGGACCTCCGGGATCTCCTTGTCGCATTCCCAGTGGGCGAGGGCCGAGCGGTCGAGGAGGATCACCCCGGCGCCGGCCGCGAGGGCTTCGGCCTTGGTGGAGAAGCAGCCCGCCGTGGTCGCCAGGAGCAGTGGCCCCGGCCGCTTCGTGTCCGGGCCGGCGGCGAGCGCGGATACGAAGTCCTCGACCACCCCGCCCGCCACCGGGCCCGGGCCCTCCGCGCTGCGGCAGCGGAGCAGGGCCGGGGTGCCGTCGCCGCGCCTGGCGTGGATGTCCACCGCGTACGCGTCCTCGACCACGCGCACCGTCTCGACCTCGGCCAGCCCGTCCCGCTCGCACAGTTCGGCCACGTGCTCGGCCAGCCGGGTCGGGTCCATCCGGTCCAGGCGGGCCTTCGCGTCCCGCAGCGCGGTGTCGTCGCAATATTCGGCCGACTCCCCGGCCCGAGGCCGATATCCGACCAGCCAGATGACCGAACCGAGCACCGCCGCGGCCGCGACGTAGACCACCATCATGGCGTCGGACTGGTCGAACCGAAGACCCTCGAGGACGAACCAGATCCCGACGGCGAGGAGTTCGAGCCCGGCGACCAGGATGGCCAGATTGAGGTAGGCCCTCACCCTCGTACGTGCCATGTCCGTCGTCCCCCCGGTGACGCTTCGGCCGGTCGTGCACGTGGTCGTACTCATCGTCGTATTCGTGGTCGTGCTCGTGTCGTTCACGCCGTCCCGATCCGATCGGCGCGACCGACTCGGTCGGTCACACCATCGTTCCCCTATTGCTGTCCCGACGTTTGGGACACCTGCTCGGTTCCCGCCCCGAACAACAACCGGACACCCTACGAAATGCCACTCACGCACCATCCGGCAGGTTGGTCCACCCGCGACCGTCCGCCTTGCCGTACCAACCGCTCGCGGCGGTCGTACCGCCGTCCACCGGGATCAGATGACCCGTCACATACGACGATGCGGCACTCGCCAGGAAGAGCACAACCTTCGCGTAGTCATCGGGTTCGCCGAATCGCGCCATCGGCACCCACGAACCGATCAACTCGGGGTCACGGTCCCGCAATTTCGCCTCATATGTCGTCTGCGGCGTGTTCGCCATGTCCGGCGCGATCGCGTTGACCCGGACCCCCTTGCGCGCCACGTCCACCGCGAGGCTCTTGGTGAACGCGATGATCGCCGCGTTGTAGGCGGAGTACACCGGGCAGCCCGGGATGCCCCGCAGCGCCTCGACGGTGGACACGTTCACGATGCTTCCCGAGCCACGCTCGATCATCTGCGGCAGCACCGCGTGGGTGACCCGCAACACATGCTCGAAGTTGATCGCGTGCAGCGCCCGCCACTGCTCCTCCGTGCTGCGCAGGAAGGTGGTCGAGGGCCGATAGTCGCCGACGTTGTTCACGAGTACGTCCGCGCCGCCCGCCGCCGCGGCGGCGTCCCGCAGCCGTTCCACGGTGGCCGACTCGCGAATGTCGCCGAGCACCACCCGCACCCGGCCGCCGGCCGCCTCGATGTCCTTTCGGGCCTGCTCGGCCCAATCCGCGTCGATGTCGTTCAGCACCACGAGCGCACCCGCTCGGGCCAGCAGCCGGGAGACCCCGCCGCCGATGCCCGCGCCGCCTCCGGTGACGACCGCGACCTGACCGGCGAGGGGTTCGGGATCAAGCATGGATGGTGCCTCCTCGGCGAATGTGACGATGCGTCAGATCTGCGCATGCTCTCCCAGGTCGCCCACGAGGTCAACGGCGGTGCCCCGGCAAACGATCACCGGAGTGCCGATCGACGCGGTCGCGACCCGCCCCGGTATACGTTCGAATGGATTCGAGAGACCGACGGGTCGGCACCGGCCGACCCCCACACCGACGCAGACGAGGGATCACATGGACATCACGGTCGAGGACGTCCCGGCACAGAACCGCTTCGAGGCCCGGATCGACGGCGACCTGGCCGGCTTCGCCGACTACATGACCACCGACGTGCTGATCGTGTTCACCCACACGGAGGTGGACCCGAGGTTCGAGGGCAAGGGCGTCGGCAGCGCACTCGTCCGCGGGGCACTCGATCGGGTACGCACCGGCAATCGCAAGGTCCTGCCGCTGTGCCCCTTCGTCAAGACCTGGATCGGCAGGCACCCCGACTACTTCGACCTCGTCTACGACGCCCCGCCGAGCAAGGTCACCGACTGACCCCGCACCCACGAGGCCATCATGTGCGGATGACCTCGCTGCTCTTCGTCTGCACCGGCAACGCCACCCGCTCGGTGATCGCGGGCGAGCTCGCCCGGACGGCCCGACCCGATTGGCCGGTGGCCACGGCCGGCACCTTCGTGGTCGAGGGCCTGGCGATCAGCTGGCGCACCCGCAGCGCCCTGGCCGAACTGGGCCTGCGGGCGCCCGGACACCGCAGCACCCAACTCACCGACGCGCACGTGGCCGCCGCCGACCTGGTGATCACCCAGGAGTACCAACAGGTCCAGTACATCCGTCGGCACCACCCGCACGGCGCCGCCCGCACCGCGACGCTCAAACGCCTGGTCCGCGACCTGCCCGCCGCCGGCCCGACGGACCGACCCCTGGCCCCTCGGCTCGCCGGGCTCGACCTCGCCTCGGTCGAACTCGAACCGGACTGGGAGGACGTGGTCGACCCGGGCGGCGGCGAGGTCGCCGATTTCGTCGCGTGTGCGCACGAACTGGCCGCCCTGATGCATGATCTGCTCCCTCGGTTGGGCGCCCGCGTGGGCTCACCGTAGGCTCGACTCCCGTGAACAGCCTGCGCATGATCGACACCTGGCCCGTCGGGAAGGCCGCTGCCGCCGTGATCACCCGGGACGGGGTGGTCAAGGGTGAGCACGGCCCGGTGGACGAGCCGTTCCGACTCGCCTCGGTGACCAAGTTGCTCACCGCGTACGCGGCGCTCGCCGCGATCGAGGAGGGCGCGATCGATCCCGGCGACGCGGCCGGCCCACCGGGATCCACGATCCGCCACCTCCAGGCGCACACCTCGGGCCTGGCCTTCGACGAGGACCGCGTCCTCGCCGGGCCCGGTCGCAAGCGCATCTACTCGAACACCGGCTTCAACCTGCTCGGGGCCACCATCGAGAAGGCGTGCGACATCCCGTTCGGCGAGTACGTCCGCCAGGCGGTCTTCGCGCCGCTGGGCATGACCGAGACCACGATCGGCGACTCCCCCGCGGCCGGCGGCATCTCCACCGTGCGCGACCTGAGCCGGTTCGCGGCCGAGCTGCTCGCCCCGCGCCTGCTCGCCCCGGAGACGGTGCGCGAGGCCACCGGTGTGGTCTTCCCCGGCCTGGACGGCGTACTGCCGGGCTACGGCACCCGGCGGCCCAACGACTGGGGGCTGGGCTTCGAGATCCGCGGCCACAAGTCGCCACACTGGACCGGGACCACCAACTCGCCCGCGACCTATGGCCACTTCGGCGCGTGCGGCACGTTCCTGTGGGTGGACCCGGAGCTGGACGCGGCCTGTGTGTGCCTGACGGACCGCGAGTTCGGCCCGTGGGCCGCCCAGGTCTGGCCGGTGCTCAACGACGCCGTGGTCGCCGAACTGCGCTGATCCGCCGATCCGGCCAACCGGGCGTCCCGGAGCGGCAGTTCGCTGCGGGGCGGCGGCCGCACGCCGAGTCACCCCTTCGCCCCGCCCGTCCTGCGCCGACCCGGACCCGGCGGCGCATACCGTCGAACCGTGTTGTTCTCCGTGCTCGCGGCGCTCGCCGCCGCGCTCTGTTACGGCGTCGCGACCGTATTCCAGGCCCTGGGCGCGCGGCGCACCGCGAGCGCGAGCGGGCTCGACCCCAGGGTCCTGGTCCGGGCCCTGGGGCAATGGCCCTTCGTCCTCGGCATCGGACTCGATCTGGCCGGGTACGTCTGCCAGTTCGTCGCGCTGCGCGAGCTGCCGATCTTCGCCGTCGAGGCCGCCCAGTCGGCCAACCTCGCGGTCACCGCGGTGCTGGCCGTCCCGGTCCTGGGCGCCCGATTGCACAGCCGCGAGTGGGGCGCCGTCGCCGCCGTCTGCGCGGGCCTGGCCCTGCTCGGCGTCTCCGCGGGACACGAGGGGCCCGCACACACCCACGCCGCCTTCCGCTGGTCGCTCCTGGGCTGCGTCGCGCTGCTGGGCCTGGCCGGGTGGGGCTGCGCGCGAGCGGGCGAACCCTGGCGCTCACGCCTGCTCGGCCTGCTCTCCGGACTCGGCTTCGGCCTGATCGCGCTGGCCACGCGCGTGCTCACCGACCTGTCCCCGGCCGCGCTGCTTCGCGACCCGGCCGCCTACGCGCTGCTCCTGGGCGCCGCACTGACCTTCCTGCTGTACACGGTCGCGCTGCAGAGCGGCGCGGTCACCTCGGTGGCCGCCGCACTCGTGGTCGGCGAGACCGTGCTGCCCGCCGGCGTCGGCCTGCTCTTCCTCGGCGACCACAGCCGCCCCGGCCCGTACGTCCCGCTCGCCCTGGCCGGCTTCGTGCTGGCCGTGGCCGGCGCGATCGCCCTGTCCCGATTCGCCGAGGGCGAGCCCGACGGCGCCCACCCGCCCGACGAGTCGAATCCGTAGGGCCGGGCGAGCCACCACATGCCGACGGCTCCCGCCGACCGTGCGACGGGAGCCGATCCGAGCCGATCCGAGCCGAGACACCACGACCGGGCGGCGCCCGATCGCGGCCCGATCACTCCTCGGGTTCGATGATCTGGTAGTCCAGCTCACCGATCGAGTGCGCCAGTTCGGCCGGGGTGTACACGGCACCGTCGTAGACGAACGCGGGCTCGATCGCGGTCTCGGTCAGCCCCTCGGCGCTGGTGTCGAGCACGACGATGGCCCAGCCGATGACGGGGCACAGAACGGCCTCTTCGCCGGCCTTGGTCACCTCGACGTCCCAGCCGGGTTCGGCCGGGGCGAGACTGACGACGCTGCGGCGGGTGTAGCGCATGGCGGGACTCCTCGGCTGCACGGAAACCGGCGTTCGGCACCGGTCCGAACAAGCCTATGGTGCGGGTGTGACGGCTGGGATCACGGGGCGTACACAGCCGTATCGTCCGCGGCCCCGGCAGCTCCCGACGGACCCCGCCGCCTCGGCGCCGACTCGTGACCCGCTCCCGGAGTCGCTCGGTCGAGCCGGGGAAGGAGTCCAGGAATGCCCGCGCCCCCGCGCCTGTTGACAGGCACGTACCGCCGGACAGGCAACACACGGGGCACGAACGTTTGGGAGGACGCATGGCCACGGTCGCACTGACCAAGGAGAACTTCGAAGAGGTCGTATCCGGCGACGGGCTGACCGTGCTCGATTTCTGGGCGTCGTGGTGCGGGCCCTGCCGGTCGTTCGCGCCGACCTTCGAAAAGGTCTCGGAGGCGACCCCCGACGTGGTGTTCGCCAAGGTGGACACCGAGGCGGAAACCGATCTCGCGCAGGCGTTCTCGATCCAGTCCATCCCGACCGTGATGCTGGTCCGGGACGGCGTCGTGGTGTTCTCGCAGCCGGGCGCGCTCCCGGAGGCCGCACTCGTCGACCTGATCAAGCAGGCGCAGGGCCTGGACATGGACGAGGTCAAGCGCAAGATAGCCGCCCAGGGCTGACCCTCGCGCCCCGGCCGCGTCGGTGGCGGCCCGCGGCAGTGGGTCCGTAACAGCGCGGACAAGTAAATCGCCGACAGCCCGGAAGCCCGTCGGACCGATGTCCGGCGGGCTTCCGTGTCGCCTGCTCCAGGTGACCGAGTCGTCGAACCGGGTCACCGACCCGCCCGGCCGCGCAACCACGACGCACGACGAGGCGGTCGAGAGGGGCCCATCCACTTCTCGCGGATCCTGATTGCGCGGTGCGCGGCCCGATCTCGACCGCTCCTCCGCGTCTATCCGTATCGGACCCCTCTCGCTCCCTCAAGTAGAACTCCACCGCCGCGAACTTGCAAAGGCTCCCCGCACACCCTCACGGCCCCGGTGCCGCGCCGGGTGCGTCCGGGCCGGCCGGCCGGCCACCGGTCCGGGTCCCGCGCAGGTGCGAACGCAGGGTCGCGATCTCCACACGCAGGTCCTCGGCCGGCGGTCGGGACGGCGGGTCCGCGCGTGCGATTCGGGCGGCCACGAGCGCGAGTTGGGCATCCTCGATCTCGCCGATCAGCACCCGCGTCGCGCGGGGACGCGGGCCGCCCCGGGCCTGTCGGCGACCGCGTCGGCGCGGCAACAACGCGGCCTCCTCCGGGCGGATCGCACCGGTCGCCGCCTCCTCGGCGGCCACCTCGCGGAACCGGGCCAGATAGTGCCGGCGGGCGGAGCGGTAGACCAACAGCGCGATCACCAGGTTCACCACGACCTTCAGCACCGTGCCGCGCCACCCGGGCAGGACCGGCGCGTTGAAGAGCCAGTGCATCCCCATCGCCGTCCCCCAGCAGCCGAGCGCGACCACCACCCGTCGGCCGAGCGGTCGACCGTCGCGGGCGACCAGGTAGCCGATACCGGTGCCGGCCACCGCACTCATCGCCCAGTGCGAACCCCACCCGGTGATCCCCACGCGCAGTACGAACGACGCGTTCACGGACGCGCCGGGGTCGGTCGCACCGTCCAACAGGATGGCGTTCAGCGCGTACAGCAGGTTCTCCACCACCTGGAAGCCCAGGCCGACCAGCGCCCCGTACACCCACCCGTCGATCGGCGCGCGGATCACGCGCGAGGCGATCAGCGCGAGCATCAGCACGCCGCACACCTTGAGCGTCTCCTCGTTGAACGGCGCGGTCGACGCGGCGCCCCACGCGTCGGCGAAGTCGACGCCCAGGGTCTTGGCCCAGATCCCGCCGAGCCCGCTGTTGGCCGGGATCGCGCACCCGGTCGCGGCGGTCATCCCCCAGCCGACGCAGACGAGCGAGGCCGCGTGCCCGGGCGCGACGACGGGTCGGATCCGCCGGGGCAACAGATAGCCCACGCCCAGGGTGAGCAGAAGCAGAAAGCCCGCGAGCGCGGCCGCCGCCGGGAACACCCGCACCACGTCGAGGTACTCGTAACCGATCACCGCGAGGCCGAACAGGCACCCGAGCAGCGCCACCGTCCCGGCGATCGGCGCCGGACGCTCGCCGGCCGGCCGGACCGGGACAGCGCTCACGCGGCCTCCTCGGTGAACGTCAGCGACCGCAGCACGTCCCGCACCGGCAACCATTGCGGGTCGGTGGTCCGTGCCGGCGCGAGCGCGAGCAGCCGGATCGCGAACGCGTCCTCGGGGCCCGGATAGATCACCGCCCGCCCGGTGTCGCCGCCCCGGATCAGCGTGCCGGCCATGCCCTGCGCCCCGGCGTCGGCGATCAACGGCGCCGGCGGACCGAGCCGGGCATGCGGGTCGCCGACCCGGATCGTCCTGCGCAGCCCGCTCCACAACGCGTCCGCGTCCTCGGCCCGGGGCAGTGAGATGTATGCGATCGACAGGTCCACGTCGCCGTGCCGCAGTACGAACACCCGCGAGGGCGTGGTCGCCGCCTGGTCCAACGTCCACCCGGAGCCGACCCGAAACCACGCGCGGTGCCCGTCCGGCCCGACCCGGAACACCGTGCCCGTCGTGATCCGCTCGTCCCCGGAGATCCACGACCCGATCAGCGGCCACCCGCCGGCGAGCAGTACCAACACGGCGGCAACCGCGAGCGGCCCCCACCAGCGAGCCCGCCGCGGCCCGGAACGCATGCGGGCGTCGGTCATGTCTCCAACGTCCGACGGGCCCCCCGATTCCGCCCGACGAACATCGGCCGTCGGGCGGAATCGATCCCTCGAAAGGGTTGACGGGTGCGCACGCCCCGCCGGCGAACCCACCCGGAATCAGGGTCCGAGCGGAATCGGGGGCCCGACCTGAATCAGAGCCCGAACTCGACCGGCGCGAGGTCGAGTGCGAAGCACGCGTCCCGCACGACGGCCTGCTCCGTCTTGTCGAAGTGGCCGTCGGCGCCGCCGATAACGATGCCGATCTGGACCACCGCACGCGCCTCGGTCGGCTTCTTCTTGACCTTCGCGATGTCCTGGAGCAGGGACACCTTGCCCAGCTCGAAGTCGGCGGTGAGCTTGGCCAGGTATGCCTCGAAACGCTGCTCCAGGTCGCTCGCGGCGAAGTTGCGCAACACGTCGTTGGTGGTGATCAGCGTGGTGACCCGCTGCCGCTCGGCCGGGTCGATCGAGCCGTCGGCCGCGGCCACCAGCGCACAGATCGCCATGCTCGCGTCCCGGAAGCCACCACTCTTCAACTCGTTCTTCTTCGCCTCCAGTTGCCCCTGCATCGTCTGGGCCGACTGCTTGAACTTGTCCCACAGAGCCATCGGAGTCCTCTGTCTCTCGCACACGCAGGTACGCTTCGAGCCGTTGATCTACAGACTCGTAGAAGATACCTCTCCCCCACGAGGGTTGCAGAATCCATTCGGCAATCCACCGGCGCCGCGCCGGACGACCGACCCGACGGCCGACCGCCGACCGATCCGGCCGGCGGCGCGCTCACACCCCGCCCAGCGTCGCGGCGAAGGTCCGGTTGTAGCTGTCGGTGGAGGCGAATTCGAGCGTCCCGTCGGCCACGATCGACAGGACCACGTCGTTGCGCGTGCAGAAGCCGAAGTTGTCCGGCCGAATGCCGCCGCCCGGCACGATCCGACCCCTGGTGTATTCCTTCAGGCTCATCGGCGCCTCGCACATCACCGAGTTGTAGCGGTTCATGTACGTGACCCGGCCGACCGGATCGCCGATCCGACCCTTGCTCATCGTGACCACGATCTTGAGCGGCACATTGGGGTCCTCGGTCGCCGGAAGGATCCCCTCCCACTTGTGCGCCAACTCGATCGGCAGTTCCAGCGGTGCCGAGACCTGCGGCTCCGGCGCCTTTCGCGCGGCCGGCTTGTCCTCAGCGGGTACTTCCACCACCATCCGCGCCGGCTCCCGCTCGGCCGCGCCGGGCCCGCCGGTGTCGACTCCGGGGCGAGTCGAGTCCCCTGCTCCCCCGCCACGCGCGTGGGCTCCGCGCCCGCCACCCGGGTCGGTGCGAGATCGGCGGCCGGCTCCGGCTCGGTCTCGATCTCCAGCAGGTCCACCGCCCGCCGGGCCATCACCTCCACCACGCCGCCCGGCAGCCAACCGGGCCCGAACAACACGCGCGGGTTCCCGTCGGGAGCGAGCGCCGCGACGATCTGCTCCGGGGTCGGGCGCTGCTCCGGGTCCTTGTGCAGGCACGCCTCGATCACCGGGTGCATCGAGTAGGGCACCCGGGACAGGTTCGGCTCGTGGCCGATCACCCGGTACATGTGCGCCCCTCGCCGAACGGCCCGACGCCGGTCGCCGCGTGCACGAGCACCGAACCGAGCGAGAACACGTCGCCGGCCGGCCTCCCGGCCGTCGGCCTGCTCCGGCGACATGAACGCGGGCGACCCGACGAACACCCCGGTGGTGGTCAGCGCGGTGGCGTCGGCGGCCCGGGCGATCCCGAAGCCGATCACCCGAGGACCGTCCAGCGTGAGCAGCACGTTGGAGGGCTTGAGGTCGCGATGCACCAGCCGAACCTCGTGCACGGTCACCAGCGCGGCGGCGAGCCCGGCGCCCAGCGCCCGGACCGCCTCCTCGGACAGCGGTCCGTGCGTCCGGACCGCCTCGCGCAGCGAGATCGGTTCGGGAGCGGTTCGGCGGTCGGGGGTCAGCCCGCCAGGGCGCTCTTGGCCTTCCACTGGTCGTAGGTCAGCTGCCAGTTGCCGAAGCCGTTGCCGGGCTCGGTGGCCTCGGTGTTGGACGAGCCCTTGACCACGACCGGGTCGCCGACCTGGACCCGGTTGTAGAACCACTCGGCGTCCGGGATGGTCATCCCGACGCAGCCGTGGCTGGTGTTGGCGACGCCGATGTTGGCGGTGTTCCAGTCGGCCGAGTGGAAGAAGGTGCCCGACGAGGTGAAGTGCACCACCCACGGGACGTCCGGGAGCTTGTAGCTGTCGCCGAGGCCGACCGTGGTCGAGTCGAGCGTCTCCTTGGCGTTCTTGTTCAGGATCACGTGCGTGCCGCCGCGGGTGGGGAACTCGCTCGAACCGGCCGACATCTTGAGCGTCTTGACCGCGACGCCGTCCTCGACCACGGTCAGCCGCTTCTTGGTGATGTCCACCTCGACGACCCGGTTCGTGCCGACCGTGAAGGTGCTCTCGTAGTCGCGGGCGAAGTAGGTGCCCGGAGCGCTGGCCACACCCGCCAGGTTCGCGTTCAGAGTGACCTTCGTACCACTGGGCCAGAACTCGCGCGGCCGCCAGTCGACCCGGTCCTTGCCGGACTGGTCCTTGGTCCAGCCCCACGAGCCCTCGACGTTCGTGCTCGTGGCCACCTTGAGGTTGCGCTCGACCTCGGCCTTGTCCTTGACCGCGTGGTCGAACATGATCGACACCGGCTGGCCGACGCCGAACGTGCCGCCGTTGGCCGGTCGCAGTGTGACCTTGTTCACGATGTCGGCCTTGAGGGTGCCGAACCGGGTGGTGGCCGAGGACTCCGCCCCCTTCTTGCCGCGCGTGGTGGCGGTCACCGTGTAGGCCGCGCCCGGCACGGTCCGGGTGGTCGAGGTCCAGGTCCGGCCGTCCGGCGCCACCGTGCCCTCCAGCGCCCGGTTGTCCGCGTCCACCACGCGCACCGAGGCCAGCGTGCCGGCGTCCGCGGTCACCGTGACCGGCTTGCCCGGCGCCACGCCCTGGGTGCCGTCCGCCGGATCCACGCTCACCCGCGCCGGTGTGTCCTTCGCCTCATTCTCGTCCGAGCCCGGCTTCGCCTGTGCCGCGTCCGACTTCGCCGCTTTGTCGGCCCCTCCCGAGCCACATCCCGCAAGCAGTACGGCAGCCGCCGCCAACGGCAGCGCAACCACACGAATTCCCTTGCGGGAGCCGGATATCAGGGGCTTTCGCACGTGCTGACCTCACGAATCTGGACGACCGGGAATCGTTCAACAGTAACAATGCGGAGCAATTCCCCATGCCCGGGCGGGGTGTGACGGTGTCGACACCGCCTGGATGCAACCGCCAAGCCCGGCACGGCACGAAGCCGCGCCCGGGAAAGAAATCCCGGCGCGGCATCGGAGTTGGTATTCCAG